>JAULYU010000034.1:0-3111 GCA_032117735.1 Microbacteriaceae bacterium | reverse complement strand
TTCCACCCGACGCGAGGATCGCGAGGGCGGTTCCGCGAACGGCTTTAGCCATCGCATCGGCTCGGGACTCAAACTTCAGAAGTTCCTCGCGATATCGCGAGATGATCAAGAGGGCATAGTTTGTCCCTGCACCGAAAACAAGGACCGACAGAATTCCGGTGGTCGATCCGTCCAACTGCCCGCCCAGCATGTCGGCGGCTTTTTTGGCCATCGCCCCCGCGAGGAAATCAGCGAGTCCGACGACGAGAAGCGGAATGATCCACAAAATGGGAGAACGGTAGGTGATGAGCAGCAGCAGAATGACCACGCTCGCGGTCACAATCAACAGGGTGATGTTGGCGCCCGCGAACACGTTGGAAATATCGACGACGAACCCTTCAGGACCCGACAGGAACACATCGACGCCCGAAAGTCCCGCTTCGGACGTGTCGCGAATCTCGTTGTAGCGGTCTTCTTGCTCTTCGACCACATTCGTCTTTTCGAGCGGAATGATCGCCGAGGCGGTGGTTCCGTCGTCAGAAACGAGCGCAGGAATCGCAAATTCAATGTCGGTGTAGTCAGCAATGACCTCGGCCACGTTGTCGTTGATCGTGGTGAGTTCCGAGTCACTCAGTTCGGACTCTTTCGTGAACACGAGAAAAATGGAGGTTCCGGCGGTGTCGGGGAACTCGGCAACGATTCGCGCGACTTCGGCGGACTCGGACGCCGTGGGCGCCCCACCCTCGGGAGCCGTTTCTTCGCCGCTGATCGCCGAAACGAGGAACATGACTCCGGCGAGGGCGGTCGACAGCGCCATCGCGATGAGTGCGGGCCAGAAGCGGTAGGTCTTGTTCAAAAACATGTGGGTGTCTCTCCGTGGATCACTCGCCACGCACAGGGTGACGACGTGCCTCCAGCGTACCGAAAACCGTCCGCCTTAGAGGTCTGCCGACTGCGCTCGTTCGGCGGTGTTGAAATCCGAATTCTTGTTCGAGACCATCTCGCGGATCTCGGCCGCAGACATCGCGTCCGCCATCGCCCGAAGCGACGCGGGGTATCCCGCGATCTGGTCGTACTGTTCGACCGGCACAATCGAGTGGACGATGTCCCGTTCGTACACGTGCACCAGATTGATGGATTGGGCGCCGTCGACGGCGCTGAGAAGAAACGCCTTGTCCGCCCCCATGTCGACCGTGTAACAGGTTGCACTCGCGACACCGACGGGGACTCCCGCGAACTGGCCGAAAGTCGAATAGTGGAGGTGCCCGGCGAGAATCGTTCGGACGTCGGTACTCGCGATGACCGCCGCGAGCCGGCCGCGTTCATCAAGACCAATGAGGCGGACGAACGGATTGTGTGCCTCGATCGGGGGGTGATGCATCGCGAGGACCGTGCCGTTCTCGGCGGGCGTCGCGAGTTCCTCCGTCAACCAGTGAAGTTGCTCGTCGGTGATGGCACCGTGGTGGTATCCCGGCACTGTCGTGTCGAGCGCGATGATTCGGAGCCCGTTCGCGTTATAGACCCGGTCCTGTGGCCCGGTCGTTTCGTCGTCAAAAAGTTCCCGCGAATACACGTTTCGTTCGTCGTGGTTCCCCATGACCCAGACGAGTTCGGCCCCCAGTTCTTCGGCGACGGGTTCCACCCGTTGGCGAATCCAGCGGTACGCCTCGGGTTCCGCGATGTCCGCGATGTCGCCCGTGAACACCATTGCATCAATCGCCTGGTCCCCCGAGCGAAGTCGCTCGAGAATGAGGTCGAGGTTTCGGGTCACATTGATGGCGGAAAACAGCTTTCGGTTGCCGCCCAGCAGGTGGGTATCCGATATGTGCGCAATGACGTGGGTGGCGACGTCCGAGTCAGTCATATCGCCAGATTACCGACTGTGGTCCCACCACCCAATAGCCGAGGTTCAGCCGGACCCGCGCACCCACCCGCTCGACTGTCTTAGAGCGCGACCCTCGGCCTCCAGCGCGCCGAGTGCGGCGGTCACCTCGGTGACGGCGACACCGGCTCGCGCCGCAACCACCTCAATTGAACGGGGTGCCCCTGTTCCCAGGGAATCGAAAACACGCGTGACGATTTCGGAATCGCGCGGGTCGAAACCGCGTTCTGACGATTCGTTGGTTAGTAGTTCGACGACGTCGGCAACCGAGGTGACCAGAGTCGTCGCCGGGTTGGTGCGCAAAAGCCGGTGACAACCCGCGCTCGCCCCGCTCGTCACCGGACCGGGTACGACACCGATCGGTCGGTCGAGGTCTCGGGCGTGGGTCGCCGTGTTGAGCGACCCGCTGCGGTAGCCGGCTTCGATGACCACCGTCACCCCCGCCATCGCGGCGATCAACCTGTTTCGTTGGAGGAAACGCCATCGCGTTGGCGCCCCACCCGGTGCTACCTCGGACACGACCGCGCCCGCCGCAATGATTCGCCGCAACAGTTCGTCGTGCCCGGCCGGATACAGCTGGTCGATGCCGCCGGCGAGTACCGCAACGGTCGTGCCGCCGCACGCGAGGACAGCGCGATGAGCCATCCCGTCGATCCCGTAGGCGCCGCCCGATACGACCGTGTAACCGCGCGACGTCAAACCCGCCGCGAAATCCATGGCGACGTGTTCGCCGTAACCCGTGGACGCCCGTGCCCCAACAATCGCCACGGCGCGCTCGCGCTGCGGCAACGCGGAGACGTCACCGCGACACCACAACACGCGCGGGCCGTGATCTCCCAGATCAGACAGCCCGTCGGGCCAGTGTTCGTCGGCGGTTCGAACAACCCGAGCCCCCAGCGACGTCGCCGTCGATAGCGAACGAAACAGGGCAGCGGCATCCATTCGCGGCTCCCATCGGGCGAGGGCCTCGGCCGCGTCGCCCGCGGTGACCTCGTCGTTTGCCAGGGTCGACGCCGCGGGCCGAGCGAGTATTCGCGACAGAGATTCGGCCGCACCCCACGTTCGAATGAACGCCCCGGCGATGCGGTCGCCCGGCTCGGTGAGGAACGCCCAGGCGGCTTCGGCGAATGCGCCTCGGCGGTCGACTGTGTCAGTGTCCGGTCGCAGTGTCGTCATGGCGCGATCGATGTCGGTGTCGGAAAGGTTCCAGGTGGATGTCAAGCGGGTACTCCTTGTCGTAGGTACAGCGC
>JAULYU010000033.1:0-2195 GCA_032117735.1 Microbacteriaceae bacterium | reverse complement strand
AAAAACGGGGGCGAGCCGAAGCCCGCCCCCGCCGTGAAGCAACTGCTTAGTCGCGGAACTCGGTCTTGGCGAATTCCTTGTCGTCTTCCGCCGACTTGATACGTGCGATCGAGAAGACGATGAGACCGAAGAGGCACTTCGCGAGGATGTCGGCGATGGTGTAGCCGACCTCACGCGCGACGAATGCGTTGGCATCGAATGCCGTTGCGCTCATGCCGAGGATGTACGTGATGGGGTAAACGCCCCACGTAGCGAGAAGGACGAGACGCAGGGTCGAAACCTTCTTGCGAACCGCGGCCGACTGCTTGGCCAGGCTCTTGCCGAGCTCGATGAAGAGCACGAACAGGATGTAGAGGAACGGGATGGTCGAGAGGACCAGCCAGATTTCCGCACCCCAACCGAAGAGGTCGATGTTGGCGTCTCCGGGGTAACCGAGAACGATCATCGCGGCCGCTGCGGGAACCAGGCGGTTCAAGAGCGAACGCTGAAGTGCCATCGCAAGTCCGAGAACGGCAACGGTCTCGACCAAGAGGAGCGGAACGGTGAGGAGCCAGTCAACGTAGCGGTAACCGACGTTGTAGGCATCTGCGTTGTTGCCCTCCGTGCCGGCGAATGCGTGGTTGAACGAGTCGAACATGCGGAAGTAGTGGTACGCAGCAATTGCGGTCACCGTTCCCGAGATCATGACGGCCATGCGGTAACGGGGTGCAACCCGCTCGCGTGCGATGAACAAGAAGACGGTGGTGAACAACATGCTCGCGATACCCAGCGACATCATGTTGTAGACCACATTGAATTGGTTGTTGTCTAGCAACGTTGACAGAGAATTCATGCCCAGCCTTTGCTTGTAACTCTGGCGGTGTCCCGGAGGGCCCTACCAGCGGGAGTTATCCCTAACACGGGAACGTGTTTCCCGTGCGCTTCGTACGATACTACTTTTTCTCCCAAAACTCACTAGGTCGAAGCAACAAAAAATACGGGGACGAGCCGAAGCTCGCCCCCGCGTTTCGTGGAACGTTTTACTCGGTGTCGGCCTCGGCCGCGTCCGAACCGCCGGCGTCACCTTCGACGACGGGGACGAGCGAGAGCTTGCCCCGGTCATCGATCTTGGCGATTTCGACGAGGACCTTCTGTCCGACCGAGAGCACGTCTTCCGCGTTCTCGACCCGCTTGCCGCCCGAGAGCTTGCGCAGCTCGGAGATGTGCAGCAGTCCGTCTTTGCCGGGCATGAGCGACACGAACGCACCGAACGCCGCGATCTTGACGACGGTTCCGAGGAACTGTTCGCCAACTTCGGGGTTGATGGGGTTCGCGATCTGGTTGACGCGGTCACGTGCCGCTTCGGCGGACGGGCCATCGTTCGATCCGATGTAGACGGTTCCGTCGTCTTCGATCGAAATCTGGGCACCGGTCTCGTCCTGGATGGAGTTGATCGTCTTGCCCTTCGGTCCGATGAGTTCACCGATCTTGTCGACGGGGATCTGGACCGAAATCACGCGAGGCGCGGTCGGGGCCATTTCGTCGGGTCCGTCGATGGCTTCGTTGATGACGTCGAGGATCGCGAGACGAGCAACCTTGGCCTGGGCCAACGCGCTGGTCAGGACCGACGCCGGGATTCCGTCGAGCTTGGTGTCGAGCTGAATCGCGGTGATGAAGTCCTTGGTTCCGGCGACCTTGAAGTCCATGTCGCCGAGGGCGTCTTCGGCTCCGAGGATGTCGGTCAGTGCGGCGTAACGGGTTTCACCGTCGACCTCGTCCGAGACGAGACCCATGGCGATTCCGGCAACGGGCGCCCGTAGTGGCACACCGGCGTTGAGCAGCGACAGCGTCGATGCACACACCGAACCCATCGAGGTGGAACCGTTCGACCCGAGGGCCTCGGACACCTGACGAATGGCGTAGGGGAATTCCTCGCGGGTCGGCAGAACCGGAACGAGGGCGCGCTCGGCGAGGAAGCCGTGCCCGATCTCGCGACGCTTCGGCGAACCAACGCGACCCGTTTCACCGGTCGAGTAGGGCGGGAAGTTGTAGTGGTGCATGTAGCGCTTGCTCGTGATGGGGCTGAGCGAGTCGATCTGCTGTTCCATCTTGAGCATGTTCAACGTAGTGACACCCAGGATCTGGGTCTCGCCGCGCTCGAACAGCGCCGAACCGTGGACGCGAGGAATGACCTCGACCTCGGCGGACAGCGAACG
>JAULYU010000032.1:0-10722 GCA_032117735.1 Microbacteriaceae bacterium | reverse complement strand
CTGCTGCCGTAAATACTGACTTAAAGAAGTGAGCCGGTCCCGCTTGGCGGTTCCGGCTCACTGACCCCCTTCGAAAAGGTCACCCTCAGTATACACAAAATGTTCGCTGTGACGAACATTTCCACAATTCTTTTCCTCTCTCCACCTCGCGGCCGCTGGGGCATTAATCGAGTTTTCACTTCGCCGCTGTCATACTGAGGGAATGTCAAAGAATCCAAATACGAGTGCGAAAGCCCCCATTAAGAAAATGGCAGAAGGCGCGAAGCACAATTTAGGTCTCGCGGCGAATGCTGCTGCCGGCGGGGCAAAGAAAGTTGCAATCGCCGCCCAGAAAGGCGCGCTGGTTGCGGTCGATGCAACAACTGTTGCCGCCGCGGCTGGGGTGAAGGCCGCACTTGCCGGGGCAGATTTAGCCAAAAAAGGTGCGGTCGTGGTCTGGGATGGCGCGAAAAAGGTGAAAACACAGATCGATCAAAAAACGCGAAAATCCCTTGACGCGGAATATTCACAACACGCACCGATTGCGGCGAAGAATTTGGAACGAATTCGGATGGCAAACCCTTCGTCAACTCCCTCCGAAATTATCAAGTTATTGGAACGCGAATACTTTGCGTCCGAAGTCACTAAAGGTGCCGACGCTGCGGACTTTATTGCCTCAACCACAACTTTCGTCCTCTCGGTGGTCGCCATTCATGGAAAGCACGTCAGAAACACGAAAAACTCCCAGGCGCTTATCGATTGGGTAATGGTCGGCAACAGTAAGTCGGCGTCGATCATCGCCGAATATGGTTCGCTTGCGATTCTCCTGATTCCTAAAATTCCGATTCCAGCAATTCAAAAAGCATTCACGGGAGCCCAAAGCGGTTTGAAAGCAGTATCCGAAAAAGACCTCGCTCAGAAGCTTCTGAAGTTCGCTGCGGGGGCGGCTCCCTTTTTGGCAAAACTTGGAATCAAAAACCCGGGTCATCAAAGCATGGGTCGCATGATTGCAGCGATCACGAGGAAAACCTTAGGTCCTGCACCAAAATCGTGGCCGTCAACAAAGCCCGCGGCTGCTCGAAAGCCGGCAGCGAAAAAACCAGCCGCCCAGAAACCTTCCGCATAAAAAGGAAAAGCCCCGAGTGATCGGGGCTTTTCTTGTTGGCGGTGCCGGTGGGATTTGAACCCACGGTGGACTTGCACCCACACATGTTTTCGAGACATGCTCCTTCGGCCGCTCGGACACGGCACCGTGGGAAATCTTACACGCGAAACAAGGTGGGAGAAAAACGGGGTTGGGGTCCGCCCTCTCGCCTACTCTGGGAGCATGGCTCGCGTGACAACTCCCTACAAATGCGTCGAGTGCGGCTGGACCACGAACAAATGGGTCGGTCGCTGTGGCGAATGCCAGCAGTGGGACACGGTTCAGGAATTCGGCGCAGAATCCACGGGCGGGCGAACCGTCGCGTCACGCGTCCCCGCTAACCGCACCGCGGTCCCCATCACCCAGATCACGGTGACGGACGCGGAACACCGCCCCACCGGCATCGCCGAGTTCGACCGAGTTCTCGGCGGTGGAATTGTCCCCGGCGCCGCGATTCTCTTGTCCGGTGAACCCGGGGTCGGAAAATCAACGCTTCTGCTCGACGTCGCAGGGCGCGTTGCGATGCGCGGCGATACGGTTCTGTACGTGTCGGCCGAGGAATCGGTGGGACAGGTTCGCCTTCGGGCCGAACGCACCGGTGCGCTCGTCGACACCCTTCTCCTCGCCGCCGAAACCAACCTGGGAACGGTCCTCGGTCACATCGACGACGTCAAACCGTCGCTCGTCATCATCGATTCCGTGCAAACCATTTCGTCCGAGACCGTCGACGGACTCGCCGGCGGCGTCGCACAGGTCCGCGAGGTCGCGGCCACCGTCGTTCGCATCGCGAAGGAACGTGGCATTCCCGTCATTCTCGTTGGGCACGTCACGAAGGACGGTTCGATCGCAGGTCCACGGCTTCTCGAACACCTGGTCGACGTGGTGATGCACTTCGAAGGAGACCGTCAAACCGCGCTGCGCTTCATTCGCACCCTCAAGAACCGCTTCGGTCCGACCGACGAGGTCGGGTGTTTCGAGATGGTTGGAAGCGGGATCGAACAGGTCCCCGACCCGTCCGCCCTGTTTCGATCGAACTCGGTGACCCCGGTGAGCGGCACGTGCACGACCATCACGATGGAGGGGCGTCGCGCGATTCCGGTCGAAATTCAGGCGCTCATTGTGCCGTCGAACGCGCCTCAACCGCGTCGGGTCACGAACGGGGTGGATTCGTCGCGCGTCGCGATGTTACTGGCCGTGCTCGAGCGTCGAGCCAAAATCCCCTTCCAATCCGCGGATGTGTATGTGTCCACGGTCGGGGGAATTCGCGTGACCGAACCCGGCGCTGACCTCGCGATCGCCCTCGCCCTCGCCAGTGCGGCAAAAGACGTCGCCCTGTCCGGAACCCTCGTCGCGACGGGTGAGATCAGTCTCGCCGGCGACATCCGCGCGGTGACCGCCCAACAACTGCGCTCGGCCGAGGCGACCCGCCTGGGGTTCACCGAGGTCATCGACCATTCGGTGAACACCCTGGCGGATGCCATTAAGCGATCTTTGGCTCGTCCTTCTCGTTGATATCCGTGATCAGCGCGTCCGGCGACTCGATGAGCGCGCGCGGGACTGCTCGGTCACTGTTCGGCGCTTCCGGGACCAGATCGAGCGAGCGTTCGGTGGCGAGACCCGCATTTCCAATCTGAAGCGTCATCGCGATGCTGACCGCCAGCATGTGTTCCCACACCGCGGTACGACCGTGGCGTTGTTCTTCGATCTGGGAGGTGATCCAGTAGGCCTCGGCGATCATCGGCAGGTTCGCCCACGAGCGGTCGAGATTCATGATGACCCGCACGGTTTCTTCGGCGTCGTCGACGTCGCCGACCTGGAGTGCGGCCGCCGAGCGAACGAGTGCGAATCGTTGCCACCCGATTGTGTCATCGCCGAACGTTGCGATAGACATGGTTTCGAGCAGCACCAGCGCTTCGTCCGAACGTCCCGTTTCGATGAGGATACTCGCCAGACGGACCCGCGCTTGGTTGATGATGTCGTGGTCGTCGAACTTTTCAGCCGACTCGATGACTGCGCGCAAAAGCCTCTCGGCACCGGCCAGATCACCGGATTCCGCCAGGACCACCGCGGCGTTGATGTCGACGACGTTAACGAAGTGGTGCCGTCCATCGTTTGCTGCGATCGCGCGCGCCTTGTGGTGCCAGGTTGCCACCTGCGCGGCATCCGGCGATAGTTCGGCGCGGAGAAGGGAAATGCTCGCCCGAACTTCGATGTCCCATGGATCGAGTGACTCGTCGAGCGCAACCAGGATCTGCTCGGTGCGGACGAGGTTGCCGTTGCGGCCATGGGCGGCGGCGAGCGCCATTCGAGCCTTCTTGCCGTAGGTCTCGTCTTCGATGGCGTCGAACGTCGCGACGGCGTCTTCCAGAGTCACCACTGCGGCCGGGAAATCCGCCGCTTGGAGGTAAATGCGCCCCAGGTTCAACTGGACCTGTGCCGCAAGCGGAACGACGGCCTCGGTGCGGGCGTATTCCAGAGTGGCCAGCATGAGGTCACGCGCGACGGTGTATTCGCGCAGAAGCATGTGAATACGCGCGCGCTGAATGGCGTCGTGGCACGCGAGGTACGACTCACCGCACTCCTTCGAATAACCCTCGGCAATGCGGAACGCCTCGATCGCCTCGAGCGCCCTGCGCTGTTCTTTCAGGGCATACGCCTTGGCTCGGAACATGTGCGCGAGATCCTCGGCCTCGAGATCCGCGAGTCCTCGTTCTTCCAACCGGTCGAAAATCTCGAAGACCTTGTCCCAGTTCTTGAGTTCACGGTGGCACCGCGTTATGCACACCATCGTGAAGTACTTTTCGCGGGTGTAGCCGAGTGTCTCGCAGAATTCGAGCGACTTGTCGAAGAGCGCAAGGGCTTCCTCGTACTTGCTCGCGTTGTGTGCTCGTTGTCCGAGTATGAAGTAGATCTCTTGACGGCGAGAGTCGACGGTGTCGCCCAGTTCATCCCAGAGTTGCTTGGTGGTCGGTTCTTCCCAGGGGTTAGGCATTGTCGTCCTCTTTCGCGGCAGTTTCGATGACGGTTTCGGCAGGTGCGAGCGGGGGTGTCTCCACTCGTTTGTCGATGGATGCCCACGCAAACTGGGGCAGAGGGAGGCGGGTGAGGCCGATGGAATAACGCATTGATGCTCCTCTCAAGGGTCGACTAACCGAGCCGTCGATTGAGCTGACGGGACGATTCCGCGGCGGTGCGGGAACGTCAGTCTGCCACCGAGGTGGGACACGGAACTTGAACGACGCGCCGTGAATCTGACAATTCTTCGAACGTTTCCGTCGACTCAGATATTCCCGGTCGCGGCGAGGCGTTGCCTAGTAATTTTCGGCGTACGCTTCCACGGTATTAGAGGCATCCGATGGGCCAGCGTTGTTCACTGCGACGACGTAATAGTCGGACAGCGGATAGGAGCTCGACCCCACGCGAGTCGACACATAGATGGACAGATATCCGTTGGTGACGCGGCCCATCAACTGTGGTGAACGTCCCGGGCGCTCTCGGTACACCTGATATTCGTTGATTGCGCTGCCGTGAACCGACGTCGGTTCCGTCCACTCGAATTCGATCCAGGCGTCGCCTTCGTACACCACATCGAACGCGGTGGGAGCGTCTGGTACGTCAAGCCCGCGGTCGAAGAACGACCCCGACTCATCCGCCCACAAATACGGTCCGAGGTTCTTGTTGACCGCCGAGACCGCCGCGACACGCCAGATCGCGTTCTCGGCGACCTTCTTGCTCGTTGAGCGGGCTTTCGAACTCGCCGTTGTCGCGAGAATCCAGGTGTCGCCCGCGTCGAGCGAGTATTCGACCCGGAAGCCGCTCACCTTGCCGGCGAGTGATTGATTGCCACGCGGGAGCCATGACACCGTGTGCTTACCCGTGCCCGCCGAATAGTTCACCGACACTGACGGCGCCCCGGGAACTATCCAGTCGACATAGGCCGAAACTCGTGTCGCGAAACCGGGGTAGCCCGCCAGGGCGCAATCGTTCCCCCACGAGGTCACACCGACCAGAGTCGGCTCCGGGGTGCCGTCGCCGTCGCCGTCGAGAGTCGCCACATAGGGTCCGCCCGAATCGCCCTGGCAGGTGTCACGCCCGCCTTCGGCCACACCGACGCACATTTCGTAGCGGTAATTCCAGTCGCTCGACTCGTAGTCACCGCAGTCGCCGGACAACGGTGCTGCGAGCACGTCGAGGGTCGCCTTCTGCAGCATCATGGGATATTCCCCTGCCCCATAGCCTTCCCATTCACCCCAACCCGACACGAGGATGTCGGTGTCGAGGGCGGGGATTATGTCGCCGTCGAGTGCGAGCGGCAGGGACGCCGGGGCGATGGTGTCCGGGTCCGACAGGTCAAATTGACCGGAAATCTGAATCAGCGCGATGTCGTTAATGCCGCCCTCGTAGCCGGGGCTGACCACGATGGTGCTCACCCGATATTCGTCGGCTCCGCGGGGGACATCGAGGTCATCCACGCCGGCGATGATTTTGATGCTCTTTGGCTTCGACACTCTGTCGTTCTCGTCAACGAGACAGTGGGCTGCGGTGACCACCCAGCGGGCGTTGAGCACTGTTCCGCCACAGAACTGCACATCCCACAAGGTTGATCCGCCCTTGGCAAAAATCAAACCCACCTGCCAGGGAACATCGCTGATGTCTGCGTCCGTGCCGCCGATGATCGGGGACGGCGTGTTGAGGGCGGCAGCGGGAGCCACCAGGACACCCGCGGGCATCGCCAACAGCGCGAAAACAGCAACAAAGGATCGAATTGAGTTCAGTCTCATGGGCTTGAGACTAGTACAGCATGAACTGCTTTGCTTCGGCGGATTGAATCTCGCCCACGTAGACCGTCAGTTGATAGGACGCTCCGCCGCCCACGGCGGGGGTCCCGCTGTCGCAGTTGTCGCTTCGAGCGCGTCCCCATTCGACCGCGGTCGGGGACACGGTCTGGCCAGCGGTGAGTTCCTGGACGAACGGTTCGGCGCCGGTCTGGCAGACGGTCGAATCCCAGATCGAATCCGACCCGCTCGTGATGGTGTAGCGCTGTTTGTCCGAACCGACCTCGAGCGTGCAGGTGACATCACCCGTGTTGGTGATGCTCATCGAGAACTGCGGGAACTCGCCGTCCGCATAGGAATCTTGGTCGGTGATTGGGCTCAGGGCGATGTCCGCGGGGTCACACGGGGCGACAACGCCCGGTGTCGCCATCGCGGACGGAGTGGGCGTCGGTGTCGCGGTGAACGCCGAAAAGAGAGTCCAGATCCCGCCGCCCAACAGAACGATGAGCACGAGTAGGACGGCTCGTCGGCGCCAGTACACCGCCCCGGGGAGTGGCCCGACCGGGTCCACAAACGTGTTCATACCACGAGGGTACGCCCGTGTCCCCGCGGAACTGGGTGACGCGCCGAACCTTCAGCGCACCCAATCGTCGGCCTATTCCGTCGGAGTGTCCGTGCCGGCGTCCGGGGCAGCAGCGTCACTGTCGGAATCCGCCGGGACTTTCGCCGACTTCGACGCCCGACCTTTCACGGGTTCCTCGACCGGGAGAATCGACCCGGTCATCACCGCGGTGAATTCGTCATCGGCGAAGTCGATGAGCACGTGCTGGCCGGTCGACAGTTCCCCGTTGAGGATTTTCTCGGACAGCATGTCCTCGACCTCGTGCTGAATGGCACGACGAAGCGGACGGGCGCCGAGCATCGGGTCCCACCCAATCGTTCGCAACTGGCGACGCGCGGCATCGGTGACATCGAGAGTCATGTCGCGGTCGAGCATGCGCTCGCGTAGGCGGCGGATAAACAGGTCGACGATCTGCAGAAGTTCGTCCTGCGACAACTGCGGGAACACGATGGTCTCGTCGACACGGTTGAGGAATTCGGGCTTGAAGTGCTTTTTGAGTTCCTCGATGACCTTCGAGCGCATCGCCTTGTAAGACTGTTCGGAGTTGCCCTGCAGCGTGAAGCCAACGGGCCCGCCGGTGATGTCCTTCGTTCCGAGGTTGGTCGTCATGATGATGACCGTGTTCTTGAAGTCGATGACCCGGCCCTGACCGTCCGTCAGACGCCCCTCCTCCAGCACCTGCAACAGCGAGTTGAAGATATCGGGGTGCGCTTTTTCGATCTCGTCGAACAGGACGACCGAGAACGGCTTGCGGCGAACGCGCTCGGTGAGCTGGCCACCCTCTTCGAATCCGACGTACCCGGGAGGGGCACCGAACAGACGCGAGGCGGTGTGCTTTTCACCGTACTCGGACATATCGAGAGCGATCAGCGCGTCTTCGTCGTCGAACAGGAATTCGGCGAGCGCCTTAGCGAGTTCGGTCTTTCCGACACCGGTGGGTCCGGCGAAAATGAACGATCCCGACGGGCGCTTCGGGTCCTTGAGCCCGGCGCGCGTGCGACGAATGGTTTTCGACAAGACCGCGATGGCCTCTTCCTGGCCGATGACGCGCTGGTGCAGCGACTTCTCCATCATGAGAAGGCGGGCGCTTTCCTCTTCGGTCAGCTTGAACACGGGAATTCCGGTCGCCTGGGCGAGGACCTCGGCAATGATGCCTTCGTCCACGGTTCCCAGTTCGCCCTTCTCGCCCTTGCGCCATTCCTTTTCGAGGCGAAGGCGCTCACCGAGCAGTTTCTTTTCCTCGTCGCGCGACTTCGCCGCGCCCTCGAAGTCCTGGTTCTCGATGGCCTTTTCTTTCGCCATCCGGACCGCGGCGATTTTGTCGTCGAATTCGCGCAATTCCGGCGGGGACGACAGAATCGACAGGCGTAAACGCGCGCCCGCTTCGTCGATGAGGTCGATGGCCTTGTCCGGCAGGAAGCGGTCCTGCACGTATCGGTCGGCGAGGGTCGCGGCGGCCGTCAGTGCGGCGTCCGAAATCGACACCTTGTGGAACGCTTCGTAACGGTCACGAAGGCCCTTGAGGATGTTGATGGTGTGAGCCACCGACGGCTCGTTAACGGTCACGGGCTGGAAACGGCGCTCAAGGGCCGCGTCCTTTTCGAAGTACTTGCGGTACTCGTCCAGAGTCGTCGCGCCAATGGTCTGAAGTTCCCCACGAGCGAGCATCGGCTTGAGGATGCTAGCCGCGTCGACCGCACCTTCCGCCGCACCCGCGCCCACGAGCGCGTGAATCTCGTCGATGAAGACAATGATGTCCCCGCGGTTGCGGATTTCCTTGGTGACTTTCTTGAGTCGTTCCTCGAAGTCACCGCGGTAGCGGCTACCGGCGATGAGGCTGCCGAGGTCGAGCGTGTAGACCTGCTTGTCCTTGAGCGTCTCGGGCACTTCGCCCTTCACAATCGACTGGGCGAGGCCTTCGACGACAGCGGTCTTTCCGACCCCCGGTTCGCCGATGAGGACGGGGTTGTTCTTGGTGCGGCGGGAAAGGATCTGCATGACGCGTTCCATTTCCTTCTCGCGCCCGATGACGGGGTCGAGCTTTCCCTCGCGCGCCGCCTGCGTGAGGTTGCGTCCGTACTGGTCGAGGATCGTCGAGCCCTTGTCGTTCGACGTCGATTCGGTTCCGCCGACGACGGCGGATTCCTTGCCCTGATAACCCGAGAGCAACTGGATGACGGTCTGTCGAACGCGCGTGAGGTCAGCGCCGAGTTTGACGAGGACCTGAGCGGCGACGCCCTCGCCCTCGCGAATGAGACCGAGCAGGATGTGCTCGGTGCCGATGTAGTTGTGTCCCAGCTGCAGCGCTTCGCGCAGGCTCAGTTCGAGCACCTTTTTGGCGCGGGGCGTGAACGGAATGTGTCCGGTCGGAGCGGTCTGGCCCTGGCCGATGATTTCCTGAACCTGCTCGCGGACGTTGTCGATGGAAATCGAAAGTTCGGCGAGCGCCTTCGCGGCGATGCCGTCGCCCTCGCGAATGAGGCCGAGCAGGATGTGCTCGGTGCCGATGTAATTGTGGTTGAGCTGCTTGGCCTCTTCTTGGGCAAGCACGACCACTCGACGGGCCCGGTCTGTAAATCGTTCAAACATCGCGTCATCTCCTTCGCACACAGTTGCGCGCCATTACTGCGAGGGTAACAACGCAATTCGAGGCGGTGGGGCGATTTCGCCAAGGGCAAAACGGGGGTTTGTGAGCCGTCGTCGGTGGGAAACCGTACGATCGAAGAATGGCTCGGAACAACTCACGCGCTCGCCCTGGCGCGATCGCCTTCATTTTGCGACACGCGAGCGATGTGGAACTCGATTCGGCGGGCTGGCTTCCCATCGAGGACATCGTTACGCGTCTCGCCGCGGACGACATTTTTGTCACGGCGGAGGACGTGCTGCGCGAGGTCGGCCCCGACGGAAACGACCGTTTCGAACTGAGCATCGATGGCACGAAGGCGCGCGCGTTCTACGGTCACAGCAACCCGAATGTGAACATCGAGTTGATTGATATCAATAGCGCCCCGCACTACCTGTATCACGCGACGCCGGAATACAACCTTGACGCGATTCTTGACCGCAGAGAAGGGCTTCTGCCCCAAAAGCGTCTGTACGTCCACATGCACGAGAATCCGATGCACGCTGCGAAGGTCGGGAGACGACGAAACGCCCCGATTGCGTTGTTCGAAATCGAAACCAAAGCCCTTCCCGAGCCCGTCGGTCGCACCAGTCCTGATTCCGCCGTCTGGCTGACGACGTATGTGCCCGCGAAGTTGCTGTGGAAGATTGCCGTTCCCGAGGAACGCGGCTAACTACTCCTTGGGCGGAAGTCCCCGACGCGCGCGTTCTTCGGCCTCGTATTTCTTGAGGGTGTCGCGCTCGGTGCGGTCGGCGCGCAAGATAGCCCGCATGATGAACCAGAAAATCAGCCCGATGAGAAGGGTCGGTACGACGGAGAATATGGCGTTGAGCCAGAAGTCTTGAATCACGGTGTCTCCTATTTGACCAGCGGGAACAGGACGGTGTCGCGGATGCCGAGCCCGGTCAGCGCCATGAGCAACCGATCGATTCCCATGCCCTGACCGCCGGTCGGAGGCATTCCGTGTTCGAGTGCGCGCAGGAAGTCTTCGTCCAGACGCATCGCCTCGACGTCACCACGCTCGCCCAGTTTCGCCTGTTCAACAAATCGCTCGCGCTGGATGATGGGGTCGACCAGTTCGGAATAGCCGGTCGCGAGCTCGAATCCGCGAACATAGAGGTCCCACTTTTCAACGACGCCGGGCTTCGATCGGTGTTCGCGCACGAGCGGGCTCGTGTCGACGGGGAAGTCCATGACGAACGTGGGGCGAACGAGGTCGCCCTTGACGTGGTGTTCCCACAGTTCCTCGACGAGTTTCCCGTGGGTCGGGTGTTGGACCTCGATTTCGACGGCCTTCGCCATTGATTCGAGCGTCTTCACGGGCGTCTCGGGGGTGATCTCGGTGCCGACCGCGGTGCTGAGCGATTCGAACATCGAGATGCGTGCCCAATCACCACCGAAGTCGTATTCGGTGCCGTCATTCCAGGTGACAACGTGCGAACCGGCGACGGCAACGGCCGCGTTCTGGATCATCTCTTGCGTGAGGTCGGCAACGGTGTTGTAGTCGCCGTATGCCTGATAAAACTCGAGCATCACGAATTCGGGGTTGTGCGTCGAGTCGGCGCCCTCGTTGCGGAAG
>JAULYU010000031.1:0-15504 GCA_032117735.1 Microbacteriaceae bacterium | reverse complement strand
ACGGCGTTCGGAATCCTCCTCGCCGAAGGAATCGGCGACACCATCCGCGTGTCGCTCTCCGCCCCGCCTGCTGAAGAAATCAAGGTCGGGCTCAAGATTCTCGAGTCACTCAACCTGCGCGAGCGCAAGCTCGAAATCGTGTCGTGCCCGTCGTGTGGTCGCGCCCAGGTCGACGTGTACACGCTCGCCGAAGACGTCACCAAGGGGCTCGAAGGAATGACCGTCCCGTTGCGCGTCGCCGTTATGGGTTGTGTCGTCAACGGACCGGGCGAGGCGCGCGAAGCAGACCTCGGCGTTGCGTCTGGAAACGGCCGCGGCCAGATCTTTGTCAAGGGTGAGGTCATCAAGACCGTCCCCGAGTCCGAAATCGTCGCCACTCTCATCGAAGAAGCGAATCGCCTCGCGGCCGAGATGCCGTCGAGCGAGACGGGCACCCCCGTCGTCACCACCTCTGCTTAGAGCCCCCACCCGTTTTTTCACACAAAACACGTTTTTCGCCCGGTTGGGGGCTGAATATCCGGGTTTGTGTGAATAACCGGCTAGGTCTGCAGAAAGTGTGTGAAAAAACGGGTGGAACCAGAGCCGGGATCTGCGGCTAGACCTGCAACGCACACCCAGAACCCGGGCCGAAACTCCCGTTTTTTCACACAAAACACGTTTTTCGCCCGAATTATGGGGCAAAACCCAGACTTGTGTGAAAAAACAGGTGGGAAAGCCCAGATTGTGTGAAAAAACGAGTGGAAGCAGGGTGGAAGCAGGGGGGAAGCGGGGTGGAAGCCCCGAGCAGCACCCGCGCGATAGGCTGACACCCGTGGTTACCCGACTCTCCCAACTGTTTGTGCGCACGCTGCGCGAGGACCCGTCCGACGCGGAAGTGACGTCGCACCGTCTGCTCGTGCGCGCCGGGTATATCCGCCGCCAGGCTCCCGGCATCTTCGCCTGGCTGCCGCTCGGGCTTCGGGTTCGACGCAAGGTGGAACAGGTGATCCACGACGAGATGGAGCGCGCCGGAGCGCAACAGGTTCATTTTCCCGCGCTGCTTCCGCGCGAGCCGTACGAGGTGACGGGCCGCTGGACCGAATACGGGGATGGCATTTTCCGCCTCAAGGACCGCAAAGACGCCGACTATCTGCTCGCGCCGACGCACGAAGAGGTCTTCACCCTGTTGGTGAAGGACCTTTATAACTCGTACAAGGATTTGCCGCTCGCGATTTATCAGATTCAGGACAAGTACCGGGACGAGGCGCGCCCCCGCGCGGGGCTTCTGCGCGGCCGCGAGTTTTCGATGAAGGATGCCTACTCGTTCGACTACACCGACGCGGGTCTCGACGCGTCGTACCAGGCACAGCGCGACGCGTACGAGCGCATTTTCACGCGCCTCGGGCTCGACTATGTGATTGTGTCGGCGGACGCCGGCGCGATGGGCGGAAGCAAGTCGGAAGAATTTCTTCACCCGACCCCAATCGGCGAAGACACGTTCGTCCAGTCGGACAGCGGCTACGCGGCGAATGTCGAGGCGTATCGCACCCCCGCGCCCGCCGCGATTCCCATCGACGGCCAGCCCGCAGCGACCGTATTCGATTCCCCCAACACTCCGACCATCGAGACGCTCGTGGCGCTCGCCAACGCGAACCACGCCCGCGCCGATCGCCCCTGGACGGCCGCCGACACGCTCAAGAACGTGGTTCTTGCCCTGACGAACTTGGACGGCACGCGCGAACTCGTCGCCGTGGGACTTCCGGGCGACCGTGAGGTCGACATGAAACGCGCCGAGTCCGCCTTTGCCCCCGCCGCCGTCGAAGCCGCCACCGAGGCGGACTTCGCCACGAACACGGCACTCGTCAAGGGATACATCGGCCCCTGGTCCGCAAAGGGCCCAGTCCTCGGCACCAAAGCCACATCAAAAGTCCGGTTCCTGCTCGACCCCCGTGTGGTGGACGGCACGGCCTGGGTGACGGGCGCGAACGAGGACCAGAAGCACGTGTTCAACCTCGTCGCCGGTCGGGATTTCACCGCCGACGGAATCGCCGACATTGCCGAGGTCCGCGACGGCGACCCGGCCCCCGACGGCTCTGGTCCGATTCACACCGCCCGCGGTATGGAGATCGGTCACGTCTTCCAACTCGGTCGCAAATACGCCGAAGCGCTCGACCTCAAGGTTCTTGACGAAAACGGGAAACTGGTCACCGTCACGATGGGCTCGTACGGCATCGGAGTGACCCGAATCCTCGCGGTTATCGCCGAAACGAACCACGACGAGAGCGGGCTCATCTGGCCGATCGAGGTCGCGCCGTACCAGGTGCACGTGATCGCGACGGGCAAAGATGACGACGCGATAAACCTCGCCGAGACCGTCGCCGCCGAATTCGAGACGGCCGGCTTTGAAACGCTGATCGACGATCGCCCCAAGGTCTCGCCCGGCGTCAAGTTCGGCGACGCGGAACTGATTGGCGTTCCCTACATCGTCATCGCCGGTCGCGGTGCGGCCGACGGTGTGGTTGAAGTCTGGGATCGCCGCAGCGGCGAACGCACCGAGATGCCGGCGACCGAAGCGCTCGCGTGGCTGACCGCTGCAACCGTGCGGTAAGTTTGTCCACAACTGAATAGGGGGTGCGCCATGCACATCGATATCCAACAACTGCGTGACGTTGAGGTCGAGAAAGAGATTCCGTTCGAGGAACTCGCAACCATTGTGGAAGACGCGGTCGTCCGCGCCTACATCAAGCACATCACCCCGATTCCGAACGACGTCGACTACAAGCCGTCGGCCGTCAAACTCGAGGACGAAAAGGGCCGAATTCGCGCGCGCGTGAGCCTCGACCGCAAGGGCGGCGACATCACGATTTTCGTTCCGGTCTATAACGACGAGGGCGAACGCACGGGCGAAGAGGTCGTGGACACGACCGATTTCGGGTACATCGCCGTCGCCGAGGCCAAGCGAGTGCTGTTCCAAAGCATTCGCGCGCTCGACGACGAGAAAATCCTGGGCGAATTCAGCCACAAGAAGGGCGACCTCATCTCGGGCGTCATCCAGCAGTCGTCGAACGCCAAAATGGTTCACGTCCTCATCGGCAAAAACCTTGAGGCCGTCATGCCGGCGCCCGAGCAGGTCGCGGGCGAGGACTACACCCACGGCAAGCGAATTCGCGTGGTCATCACCGACGTCAAGAAGGGGATGAAGGGCCCGTCGATCACGGTGAGCCGCCATCACCCCGACCTCGTTCGTCGCCTGTTCGAACTCGAGGTTCCCGAAATCGGCCAGGGGCTCGTCAAGGTCGCCGCGATTTCGCGACACCAGGGGCACCGCACCAAGATCGCGGTGTTCTCGACCGAACCCGGCTTCAACGCGAAGGGCGCGTTCATCGGGGAACTCGGTGCGCGTGTTCGCAACGTGTCCAAGGAACTCGGCGACGAGAAAATCGACATCGTCGACTATTCGCCCGACATCGCTGAATTCGTCGCTCACGCTCTGAGCCCCGCGAAAGTCACGAAGGCCGTTCTCGTCGATGCGAGCATCAACGCGGTTCGCGCGTTCGTCCCGGAATACCAGTTGTCGCTGGCGATCGGTAAGGACGGGCAGAACGCTCGTCTGGCCGCCATGCTGACTCGCGCCAAGATCGATGTGAAGAGTGACGCACTGATGGACGAGTTGCTGTAACCGCAGGCTAGAATGAAACCTGTCAGAACCTGCATCGGTTGTCGCTCGCGCGACGAACGGGACTCTCTCACGAGGGTTGTGCTGGCTGGGAACGAGGTTGTGGTCGATTCGTCGGCAACGGCCCCCGGTCGCGGCGCATGGGTCCACCCCACAGCGGATTGCGTGAACAACGCGGTTTCGCGGGGCGGTCTCTCTCGGTCTTTTCGTCGCTCGGGGCCATTCGAGACAGGCGGGCTCGTCGCCCACATCATCACAGAAAAGGTTGAAGGCTGATGGACCACTAATGAGCGGCTCGAAATGAGTTCCGTAACGCAGTAGTGGCGTGCCCTGTTCCGGGTACGCCTCGGACAGGAGAATTGTGGCTGGAAAACCACGCGTGCACGAGATTGCCGCAGAGTTCGGCATCGAAAGCAAGCAGGTCATCGAAAAGCTGGGTACGCTCGGCGAGTTCGTCAAATCGTCGTCTTCGACGATCGAACCGCCCGTCGCCCGCAAGCTGCGTGAGGCGTTCACCGCCGATGGTCTGACCAAGCAGGAGGCCGCGCCGGCGCCTGCCAAGAAACCCGCATCCCGCGCGCGTTCGACCGCGCAGGTTGACTTGCCCGACATCCCGTCGGCGGACGAAGCCGCCAAGGCTGGCGGAAAGCCGCCCGCAGCCGTGGTCCCCGCCACGACGGACGACGGCGAGACTCCGGTTGCCCCGGCCATGCCCCGGCCCGGCGGCAATAACCCGTTCATGCCCGCGCCGGCGATGCCGCGCCCGCAGCGCACGGGAAACAATCCTTTTATGCCGCGCCAGGGTGCTCCGCGTCCCGGCTCGGCGGCGGCGGGTGGCCCCGTCGCTCGTCCCGGTGGTCGTCCCAACGCGCCGTTCCAACAGCGCACGGGCGGTCCCGGTCGTCCTCCCGGCAGCCAGGGCGGTTTCCGCCCCGCGGGTGCCGGTGCTGCTCCGGGCAGCCCCGGTGGCGGCCCGAGCCGTCCCGGCGGCGGCCCCGGTGGTCGCGGTCGCGGCAGCAACACCGCGGGCGCGTTCGGTCGCGGTGGCGGCAAGTCCAAGGCCCGCAAGTCCAAGCGCACCAAGCGCCAAGAGTTTGAGATGCGCGAGGCCCCGAGCCTCGGCGGCGTCAAGATTCCTCGCGGTGACGGCTCGACGGTCATCCGCCTTCGACAGGGCTCGTCGATCAACGACTTCGCCGACAAGATTGAAGTGATGTTCGGCTTCCCGGTGCCACCGGGGAACCTGGTCACCGTCCTGTTCCAGCTCGGCGAAATGGCGACGGCGACCGAGTCGCTCGACGCCGGAACGTTCGAAGTGCTCGGAGCCGAGCTCGGCTACCGCATTGAAATCGTCAGCCCTGAAGACGAGGACAAGGAAATCCTTGACTCGTTCAACATCGATTTGGACGCCGAGGACGACGAAGAAGACCTCGTCATCCGTCCGCCCGTTGTCACGGTCATGGGACACGTCGACCACGGAAAGACTCGCTTGCTCGACGCGATTCGTCGCGCCGATGTGGCCGCCGGCGAAGCCGGTGGAATCACCCAGGCGATTGGTGCCTACCAGGTGTGGACCGAGCACGACGAGTTCGAGCGCGCAATCACCTTCATCGACACCCCGGGTCACGAGGCGTTCACCGCCATGCGTGCCCGAGGTGCTCAGGTGACCGACATCGCGATCCTCGTGGTCGCGGCGGACGACGGCATCATGCCCCAGACGATTGAGGCGCTCAACCACGCGCAGGCCGCTAACGTCCCCATCGTTGTCGCGGTGAACAAGGTCGATAAGGAAGGCGCAAACCCCGCGAAGGTTCGCCAGCAGTTGACCGAGTACGGGCTTGTGACCGAGGAATACGGCGGGAACACGTTGTTTGTCGACGTTTCGGCGCTCACGGGTGACGGTGTCAACGACCTGCTCGACGCGGTTCTCCTGACCGCCGACGCCGGCCTCGACCTCGTCGCGAACCCGAACAAAGACGCTCGCGGCGTCGCGATCGAAGCGAAACTCGACAAGGGACGCGGTGCCGTTGCGACCGTGCTCATCCAGTCGGGAACGCTGCGCGTCGGTGACGCCATCGTCGCTGGAACCGCCTACGGTCGCGTTCGCGCGATGGTCGACGAGCACGGCGAGAAAATCGACGAGGCCTACCCGTCTCGTCCGGTTCAGGTTCAGGGCCTGTCGAGCGTCCCGCGCGCCGGTGACACGTTCCTCGTCACCGACGACGACCGCACCGCCCGCCAGATCGCCGAAAAGCGTGAGGCGGCGGAACGTAACGCGTCGTTGGCCAAGGCTCGCAAGCGCATCTCGCTCGAAGACTTCTCGAAGGCTCTCGAAGACGGCAAGGTTCAAGCGCTCAACCTCATCCTCAAGGGAGACGTGTCGGGTGCCGTCGAGGCGCTCGAAGAGTCGCTGCTCAAGATCGAGGTCGACGATTCGGTCACGCTGCGCATCATCCACCGCGGTGTCGGTGCGATCACCGAGAGCGACATCAACCTCGCGACCATCGACAACGCGATCGTCGTCGGATTCAACGTTCGTCCCGACACGAAGGCGCGCGAGCGCGCCCAACGTGAAGGTGTCGACGTTCGGTTCTACAACGTCATCTACAACGCGATCGACGAGATCGAGCAGTCACTCAAGGGAATGCTCAAGCCGGAATTCGAAGAGGTCCAGAGCGGCGTCGCCGAAATCCGCGAGGTGTTCCGTTCCAGCAAGTTCGGAAACGTCGCCGGTTGTATCGTGCGCTCGGGAACGATCACGCGAAACTCGAAGGCACGTGTCATCCGCGAGGGTGTCGTCATCGCCGACGGCCTCGCGATCGAGTCGCTCAAGCGATTCAAGGACGACGCCACCGAGGTCAAGACCGACTTCGAGTGTGGAATCGGTCTCGGTAAGTACAACGACATCCAGGTCGGTGACGAGATCGAGACGATCGAAATGAAAGAGAAGATTCGCGCCTAATGTCTGCTCCTGACCGCGCACGCAAGATGGCGGAACGCATCAAGGAAATTGTTGCGCGCCGCCTCGACAAAGGTCTTCGTGACGACCGACTCGGTTTCGTCACGATCACCGATGTGCGCGTGACGGGCGACCTGCAGCACGCGACGGTGTTTTTCACGGTGTACGGAACCGACGAAGAGCGACAGAATTCGTGGGACGCGTTGAAGTCGGCGACGGGGATGTTGCGGTCCGAAGTTGGGCGAAACATCACCGCACGACTGACACCGAGCCTTGAGTTCATCCTCGATGCTCTGCCCGAGACATCGGCGCACATCGAAGACCTTCTCGCCCAGGCGAACCAGCGCGACATTCAGGTCGCGAAAGAAGCCAAGGGCAAGGAATTCGCCGGCGACCCCGACCCGTACGTCAAGCCTCACGAGGATGACGACAAGGAATAACGACCGCGAACGTGCCGCGATGGTTGTCGTGGCGCGCTGGTTCCGTCGTTCCGCGCGACCGTTGCCGTGGCGTGAGCCCGGAACGACTCCGTGGGGCGTCCTGCTGTCGGAAATCATGGCGCAACAGACGCCCGTCGCTCGGGTTGCCCCGATGTGGCTCGAGTGGATCGAACGCTGGCCGACTCCCGCGGCCCTCGCCGACGCGTCACCTGCCGACGTCGTCCGCGCGTGGGGGAAACTGGGTTACCCGCGTCGTGCACTCAACCTACATGCCGCCGCGACCAGAATCCGTGACGAATTCGGAGGAGAGGTCCCTAGTGACGTCGACGCTCTCGAATCGCTGCCCGGTATCGGTTCGTACACCGCTCGGGCGGTCGCATCGTTTGCGTTCGGCCAGCACGTTCCTGTCGTGGACACGAACATTCGCCGAGTGCTCGCTCGGGCCGTGCTCGGGATCGCCGAACCCGAACCGCCGCGAACTCGTGCCGATATGGCCCTCATGCAATCGGTACTGCCCGCTGACCCAGTCGAATCGGTCGCGGTCAACGCCGGCGTGATGGAGCTCGGGGCCGTGTTCTGCACCGCCCGCGCCCCGAATTGCGGCGAATGCCCGATTGCGGAACAGTGCGCGTGGGCTCTCGCGGGTTTCCCGGCAAACGCGGGTCGAACCCGAACCCCGCAGGCAAAGTACGAGGGGAGTGTGCGCCAAGGCCGCGGTGCAATCCTGGCTCTCGCCCGCGATCGCGCCCACATCACCGACGCCGACATCGCCGTCGCGGTTCCCGACCCAGCCAAGCGCGATCGCGCCCTCGAAGGCCTTCTATCGGACGGGCTCATCGTCAACGCGAAGCGGGGCTACGAACTCCCGAGGTAGCCAGGTGGGCTGCCGCCGGCCGCAGTGCCTTCACGGGTACGCTGGTTCGGTGAAGAAGTTTCTCGGTGCACTATTCCTGCTCGCCGCATTGTTTTTTCCGTCGGCAGCGCACGCGTCGGTCGACGATTTCAGTTTTGACAGCTTCGACGGAGTGTACGAATTGTCGCGAGACGCGGAGGGTCGGTCGGTGCTCACCGCCCAGGAGACCCTCGTCGCCCGCTTTCCCGATTTCGACCAGAATCGGGGGATTCAGCGGGCCATCCCCGAAACTTATCTGGGCACACCACTCGAACTCGAGATCCTGAGCGTCACCGACGAAACCGGTGCCGACCGGCCGTTCGAATCGGAATCCGACGGCGCGTTTCTGGTGCTGACCATCGCCGTACCCGAAGGCGACTTCGTTCGCGGTGTTCAGACGTATCAAATCGCATATCGCGCCCACAACGTCATCCTCGACGACAGCGCAAGCGACTTTCAAGAGTTCTTTTGGGATATCAACGGGGACGGCTGGCAGCAGACATTCGGTAGCGTTTCCGCGGACATCCGACTGGACCCGTCGATAGCCGGGGTGTTCACCGGTCAGGCCGCCTGCTATGCGGGTGATTACGGCAGCACGAATCCCTGCGACGTCCTCGACGCCGCGTCGACTCAGGTCACTGCCTCTCACGGCTCGCTCGGCGGTTATCAGACGCTGTCGGTCGCGCTTCAATTCGAGCCCGGTACCTTCGCTCAACGCGACACGTCCTATTGGGCGTCCGGCTGGTGGCCGTTCCACGCCGCGGCGACGCTGCTCTCGTTCGCCGTCGTCGCCCTCACCGTTTTCCGCCGATTCACGGTGGCTCGCAGTGCGCCGGGCCGGCCGACCATCATTGCCGAATACGGTCCTCCGCCCGGCGTTTCGCTCTACACCGCCTCGGCGCTTCTCGGAAAGGCCCGAGCCGTCTTCGCGGCGTCCGTGGTCGACCTCGCCGTTCGAGGGGTCATTGTCGTCGAAGAGTTCGACCCGCCCGGATTCGCCAAGCGCGCCTGGGCGGTCCGGCTGATCGCCCAGCCGACCGAACCCGACCGCGAGTTCGTTGCGGCGATCTTCGGGGGTGCCGCGAAAGTCGGCGACCGCGCCACGGTCTCGAAACCCTCCGAGTCGCTCTCGCAGCGGGTGTTCGCACTGGGTAGGCGCGCGTCCGCCGGGCTCGTCCAGCTGGGCTTGCGCCGAATCCCACCGAATCGGTTCGCCTTCGTCGCCCTATCGCTCGGGGCAATGTTCGCGTCCTTTGTCACCAGCATCGGCATGATCGCCGACTATCGGGGGGATTGGATTCCCGCGGCGACCCTTTTCAGCGGATTTGTTCTTGGCGTCGCGGGACTGATTCTGTCGGCCAACCCGCCCCTCACCGAGACCGGGGCCGAAGTGCGCGATCACATCGCCGGGCTCGACCTGTACATCCGCGTCGCCGAAGCGGACCGGCTGCGGGTGTTGCAGTCACCTGAGGGAGCACTGCGGAAGCCCGTGGACACTTCGGACACGCGAACAGTTCTCCACCTGTACGAACTGGTGTTGCCGTGGGCGATCCTGTTGGGGCGGGAAAAGGATTGGGGCCAAGTCCTTGAAGTCGCGTATGCGGGCGATTCACCGACCTGGTACGCCGCATCCGTGCCCTTCGCGGCGGGCTCGTTCAGCAGTTCGCTGTCGTCGTTCTCGACCGCGACGTCGGCAGGTGCTGCGTCCTCCAGCGGAGGGTCCAGTGGGGGAGGCTCCGCCGGCGGTGGCGGTGGCGGCGGCGGGGGCGGGGGAGTCTGACCCCCGAGTGTTCACCCGAGTTGGTCGGATGTCGCTTTCTGCGATAAAGTAATGGCAACGCCCGCCGCAATTCGCGAAGTTCAGGGCAAATTCTTCACCCTCGCAGTTCAGGGCCTCGGCCGCTTCGATGGTGGTGTGTAATCAAGGAGAACAATGGCCCAGACTGGCCGAAGCAAAACGAACACCCGTTCGAAACGTCGTCGTCCCCTCGACGAAGAGGGCATCATCCCAATCCTCGCCCGCGCCGTGCGCGAGGTCGAGAACGCGGTCAACCGCGACGGCAAGGTGAATGCGTCGAACCGCACCAAGTTCCACGCGGCGGGCCTGCTCATTCGTGAAGAGAAACAGCGAATCGACGAGGACAAAAAGATTCCGCAGAAGGAACGCGAAGACATCAACAAGCGCCTCGACGGCCTCGCCATGATCATGGTGAAGGCTCTCGCGCGCGACCAGTCGCTCGGCGCCCTGCTCGACCCGAACGCTCCGATTTCGGCGGCGACCCAGAAACTCAAGCGCGACATGTTGCTTGCGTCCGGTGCGGAACTCGACATTGACGACATCCTCATCATCGACGATTCGCCCACCGCGTCCTCCGAGGACACGAGCAAGTCGGTTCTGCCACACAGCGTCCGCCGAGCCGAGCTCGCGAACCCGTTCCTTCCGCCCGTGTATGCGCCGAACCCGCGCGTGACGGGTCGCCTGCAGAACTGGGAACTCTTGGACCCGCTGTTCCGCGCGTTCGAACAGGGCGGTCAGGCCGCGAGTATGGATTTGCCCGAAGCGAAGTCGCTCGCGACTCCCGGTGCCCTGAATCTGATGCGGCATCAGGCGCGTTTCGTCGAATCCGCCAAGGCGGGTCACCGCAGTTACCTGCTCGCCGACGAACCGGGCCTCGGCAAGACCGCCCAGGCGCTCCTCGCCGCCGAAGCGACCAACTCTTTCCCCCTACTTGTCGTCGTTCCCAACGTGGTGAAACGCAACTGGGAACGCGAAGTCGACCGCTGGATTCCGCACCGCGTCGCCTCGGTCATTCACGGTGACGGAGACGACCTCGACGCCTTCTCGGACGTCATCATCATCAACTACGACATCCTCGACCGCCACGCGGGGTGGGCGAGCCGTTTCGGGTTCGCCGGCATGGTGGTGGACGAGGCGCACTTCATCAAGAACCGTGAATCGCAGCGCTCGATTCACGTGCAGCGCATCGCGAACGCGGTACGGGCGCGGCACGGCACCCCGCTCATGATCGCGCTGACGGGAACGCCCCTTATCAACGAGGTCGAAGACTTCCGGATGATCTGGAAGTTCCTCGGCTGGATCGACGACGACAAGCCGACCACGGCACTGATGGCGAAACTCGAGGGGTTGGAACTGACCCCCGCGGACGGCGCGTTTTTCCCCGAGGCCCGCCAGTGCGTCATCGACATGGGCATAGTTCGTCGTCGCAAGGCCGACGTCGCCAAGGACATTCCTGCCCGTCGCGTCGCCGACATTCCGGTCGAACTCGATGACGAAATCGGTCGTTCGATTCGCGATTCCGAGATGGCGCTGATGAAGCGCTTGCTCGAGCGCTACGACCGCATCATCGCGGGTCGTGGCGACCGTCCGGCTGGAATCGACGCAGACATCGTGCGACTCGTCGCAAATTCTGAGGTCGAAGAGTCCAAGAATTCAACCGCGCAGGACAACGTGTTCGCGATGGTGCGCCGCATCGGCCAGGCGAAGGCCAACCTCGCGGCAGATTACACCGTGCAACTCGCGAACAGCGTCGGCAAGGTGGTGTTCTTTGCCAAACACGTCGACGTGATGGACGCTGTGGAAGAACATTTCGCGAAAGCGGGATTGTCGACCAGGTCGATTCGTGGCAACCAGTCCGCCGAAGCGCGCACGAAAGCGATTGACGACTTCACCAACGATCCCAGCGTTTCGGTCATCGTGTGTTCGCTCACCGCCGCTGGCGTGGGCATCAACCTGCAGGTCGCGTCCAACGTGGTTCTCTCGGAACTGTCGTGGACAAGCGCCGAGCAGACGCAGGCGATCGACCGCGTCCACCGCATCGGTCAGGAACTGCCGGTCACCGCGTGGCGCATCATCGCCGCACAGACGATCGACTCGCGCATCGCTGACCTCATCGATTCCAAAGCGGGCCTCGCGGCTCGTGCGCTCGATGGCGACGACAGCGAACTCGAACAGAGCATGTCGGTTCAGATGGCGGCGCTGATCGCGTTGCTCACGGACGCTCTCGAACAGCGCCTCGCGGCTTAGGCCTCGCCGAATTCGTGGCCGCACTCGCGGCACCGGTACGCGGGGTCCTCGCCCCGCATCACGCAACCTCCCAGGGCGATAGAGCCCTCGAATTCGGCGAGTTGCATCTCGTCGCTCGGCAATCCATAGAGAATTTCGAGCGGGTTCGTCGCCGTGCACGACGGGCACGAGACATTTTCGGGTTTGTCAAACAGGGTCAAGGTGGTCCTTCCGGCCAAGGTGAACGCTCACGAGGCTAACGGTGACCACCGACACGTAACCCATCCCCCCCCCCCCCGCGGGGCGAAAACCGGGTGCGGTGGGCGAAATCGCGAAGGGCTAAATCCCAGTGATGACGGAAATCGTGTCGTGGCCTGAACTCGCGACAAACACGGTTTTCCCCTTAGGACTGACGGCAATTGCGTATGGTTCAGCACCGAACGCGACGGCAATCGGCTCATCGAGCGTCCCGGTCGCGAGGTTGATGATTGAGACGGTGTGGTTCGAATAATTTGCGGTGTACGCCTTTTTCCCGTTCGGGCTGACCGCAATCGAGTTTGGACCGGCACCTTCGGGGAGTTGGATGGGGGTTCCGAGCGTCCCCGTCGCAACGTTGATCACGGCAACCGAGCTATTCCCGTAGCACGCCACGAACGCCTTTTTCCCGTTAGGACTGAATGTCAGCCAGCTGCCCCCGGCATTGTCGGGGAGTTGGATGGGGGTTCCGAGTGTTCCCGTTGACACGTTGATGACCGAAACCGTTCCGTTACTGTTCGACGAATACGCCTTTTTCCCGTTGGGGGTGAAAGCAACCGAGACCGGACCAGTAACGTCGGGGAGTTGGATGGGGGTTCCGAGTGTCCGCGTCGCAACGTTGATGACCGAGATCGTGCTGTTGCCGTAGTTCGCGGTGTACGCTTTTTTCCCGTTGGGGCTGATCGCAATCGACCACGGGTCCGCACCGTCGGGGAGTTGGATGGGGGTTCCGAGTGTTCCGGTTGACACGTTGATGACCGAGACGGTGTCATTCGTGTTGTTTGCAGTGAACGCCGTTTTTCCGTTGGGGGTGAACGCAACCGCGTATGGACCGGCATCTTCCGGGAGTTGAATCGGCGTATCAACGACACCTGTTGCCACGTTGATCACCGAGACACTGTCGTTGCCGTAGTTAGCGGTGTACGCTTTTTTTCCGTTGGGGCTGAACGCAACTGCGAACGGGTCGGCTCCGGCGGGGAGATTGATGGTGGAACTGTGGACCGGGCTGGCCGATGCCGGCGACGCCACCGTGGCGGCCACCGTCAACGACACGGCGGCGAAAGAAATCGCAATCAATCGAAACGTGATTTCCACGGCTTTAGACCCTCCTCACGAACGGCGGTAAGCAGAATGTTAATCGGCGAAATCACCATTGTCAAACACCTTTTCGTCCGTTCACACAACTCCCGTGCCGGTGTGTTTGTGCGGGCTCGATTATGTCCCCGAGTTCTCGGCGCGATTCACCCCGTCGGTCGCGAACACCCGCGCCTGAACCCGTCCAATCGCAATGGCAATCGCACAGTTCGCGAGTGTGAAGACGGCGATGCCGCCCACATACATCGCGACGCCACCTGCGCCCATCTCGGCGGGATTGAGGAAGAAGTAGGGGAACCAGCCGTCGCCGACGAGCCCGCGCACCAACGACCCGGCGACCCACGCCAGCGGGAAAATCGCAGCGATTACCAGGGTTCCCCATCGAAGGCGCGCCCGACCGGGCATGAGCAGCCATTCGACCGCGATGAAAATCGGCCCCCAGATGTGCTGAATCTCGCCGGGGAACGTGAACGTCGAGACGTATCCGTCGCCCGAGTCGAGTCCCGCGAGCAGGACGTTGTAAATGACTCCGACAACGATCGCGTAGGACACGATGCTCACGCGCACGACTGTGTACCAACGCGGGTCGTTCGTCCGCGTGAGCGCAAAGATTCCGCCGATTAGCAGAACAACGATGTTGATGATGCACGTCTGAATGGTGAAGTACTGGAAATAGTGTGACGGGTTGAAGATTCCCTGAATCAGCCGATCCGCGATGTTGACCGCGAGCCCGATGGCGATGGCGAACGCCATCACCACGTTGAGAACCCCGAGGCTGCGCCGAAGGGCGAGCGCAAATCCGACCGGCCCCCTGTCCTGCGTAGCGGTCGAGGCAGAGTCGAGTTTGTTGGTCATGGATGATGTCCTAGCAATTTTTCGAAGGTGGAGTGACTGTTCGACACTATCGCGCCGACCGCCCATAGGGTTAGACCGTGTACGACGTCTGTGTGGTCTATCTGGTGCGGGACCGTCCCGTCGAGGACGGCATCGTCACCGAAGTCCTTCTGGGCGAGAAACTGACGGGTCTCGGCGTTGGCAAATTCGTCGGCGCGGGCGGCAAACTCGAGTCGGGCGAGAGCGCTCGGGCCGCCGCGGTCCGCGAGGTCGCGGAAGAACTGGGCGTCACCGTCATCGCGCGCGATCTCGTCGCCATCAGTGACATCACCTACCCCTTTGTGGACAAGGACGAATGGAGCCAGCGATCATTCGGTTTCATCTCGCGCACCTGGGCGGGCACACCGACTGCAACTGCCGAGCTCGCCCCGCGCTGGTTTCCGATCGACGCCATTCCGTTCGAACGCATGTGGGCGGACGCGCGCCTCTGGTTACCCCGAGCACTCGGCGGGGAGTTCGTCGAGGCGACCTATTCTTTTCGCGCGGACGGGTCGATGGTCGACTCGGCCTGAGCCTTACGACGCTTCGGCCGAAGCACAACCGCGGCGAGAACGACGAGCCCACCGAGTACCGCCCAGATGATGACGTTGGGGTCGCCACCCGTGGCGGCGAGGTTCTCGAGGTCGATGGGCTCGTCGAGACCGCTGAGAGTCAAGCCGCGTTCCGACGAATAATAGGCCACCGACGACGCGATCTTGAAATGCTCGGGGGTGTCGCTGTCGTCTGAGACCGTCATCATCATGAGGTAGTACCCGTCGTCCGGCTCGGTATCCCCGGTGAACTCGAACGACATCGGGTCGGCCAACGAGCCTGAGTCGGTGATCTCGAACGACGGTGACGACGGGCCAGACTCCAAAAGTGAACTAAGGGTGAGTAACCAGATGTCGCCCAGCTCCGCGTCGGTCAGCGAAAACGGTTGATCGTCGGTCACCGGCCCGTAGGGGTCGCTGTCGCCAAGGAACGTGATCGACGCACTCACTTGGACATCCCCGACGACTTCGGGGAGCGCGTCGATGATTTCCGTCGGCAGGACCATCCGACCTCTCACACCGTGGTTAATGGCGGTCTGACGGGTAACTGTTGGCGCATCAACGTACATGAAATTCGGGAAAAGCGGTTGGGCAATTTCAACCTCGAAGCCGTCAATCGCGCTGTCCTCATCAAGGGTCGGATTCTCCACCAAAAATGACGGAACGTCGGCCTCACAAATAACGGCAATCGTTACGGGCAACAACTTGTCAAACATCGCTAAATCTGGGTCGGTTTCGGCTGCATTGTATTGAAAACTAT
>JAULYU010000030.1:0-2053 GCA_032117735.1 Microbacteriaceae bacterium | reverse complement strand
GCCTCGCCGAACAGATGGGCGAGAAGACCAAGCGACACAAATCGATTGCGATGGTGGCCGAGGGTCGTTTCCAGCCCGGCACCGCCAAGGTAATCCTGGCGACGCTGATGTGTTTCATGAACGCGTCGGGCGGACCAATTCGCCAATTAGCCGACTTCTTCGGAATCGAACCCGACCACGTCATCGTGATTCACGATGACATCGACCTGCCGTTCGACACCGTCCGCATCAAGTCGGGCGGCGGTCACGGCGGTCAAAACGGGGTGCGGTCGACTATCGCGCACATCGGTGCGGATTTCCTGCGTGTTCGGGTTGGGGTCGGGCGTCCCGCGGGCCAGAAGGACACCGCGGTACATGTCCTCGAACCGTTCAGCACGGTCGAACGCGAGACCGTTCCGAACCTTGTGGCCGACGCGGCCGGTGCCGTCGAGTCGATTGTTCTCGAGGGCCTCGCCAAAGCGCAACTGCGGTACCACTCGCCGTCCTGATTTTTGCCCAGCCGTAGACTGTCGAGGTGAGTCTTCGGGGAGTGGCATCGGTGTTGGTCGATGCGGCGAACCGTCTGCGAGGTCCCGCACTGTCTCTGGAAGACGGCGCCCGCGCGCCTCTTATTGCCGCGATGTGCCGCGAGCCGAAACTCGTCCTTCTCGTCACCGCAACGGGGAACGAAGCCCAATCCCTCGCGGAATCGCTGACCACCTGGGGGGTACGCACCCTCATTTTCCCGTCGTGGGAGACCCTGCCCCACGAGCGCCTCAGCCCGTCAAGCGAAACCATCGCCACCCGCATCGCGACGCTGCGAGCGCTACGCACCTGGAACGGCATCGACAGCCTCGTCATCATTGCGAGCGTTCGCGCCGCCCTGCAACCGCTCGCCGCCGATTTGGGCGATCGACCGATTCTGTCCATCGCGGTCGGTGATCGGAGGGACCTGCTCGGGGTGTCCCGCTCCCTCGTCGAACTGGGGTACCAGCGGGTCGACCTCGTGTCACGACGGGGCGAAGTCGCTGTCCGAGGTGGAATCCTCGATGTGTTCCCGCCACTCGCGCCACACCCCGTGCGCATCGATTTCTTCGGCGACGACATCGACGAAATCCGCGAGTTCGCGGTCGCCGACCAGCGTTCGCTTGGGTTAGTCACATCCGTCGAGATCACGCCGGTGCGGGAAATCGCTCTGACCGCCGAGGTGCGGGCGAAGGCTCGGAAACTGGCGGACACGATTCCGGCACTGCGATCCCTGGCGGAACCCATCGCCGAGGGCATCGCCGTCACGGGCATGGAGTCGCTGCTGCCCGTCCTCGTCGACGACGTCGTTCCACTGATGGAGTATTTCCCCGACACCGCGACCGTCGTGGTGGTCGGGCCGGACCGGGTTCGCGCCCGCGCCGAGAGCCTGCGGGTCACCAACCTCGAGTTTCTCGCCGCCGCCTGGAACCAGGTCGGCGACGGCGGGCTCGTCCCCATCAACGTCGACAAGGCCGACTTCGTCGATTACGACCAGTTCCGTGACGACGTCGGACGGCGTGACTTCTTCACGATGAGCGCTCTGAATTCGGGGCTCGAGGAACGAGTCGAATCCAAACCGATTCCGTCCTTCATCGGCGACCCCGACGGCGCCGTCACGTTCGTCGGTGAACGGCTCGCGGCCAAGGGAATCGTGGTGGTCGTCGCGGCGGGGCACGGAACGCTCGACCGCGCCCGCGACCTGCTGTCCGAAGCGGGACTCGCCGCTCGTCCCGTCGAATTCGTTCCCGAGCACCCCGAAACCGGTGTCGCCTATCTGGTACAGGGGTCGATCGATCACGGGGTCGAAATTGTCGATGCGTCGCTGACCGTCATGAGCGAGGCCGAGTTCTTTGGTCGCCGCGAGACGCGGGGTGCACGGGACTCGACTCGACTCGCGTCCAAGCGCAAGACCACGGTCGATCCGTTGCAGTTGACCAAGGGCGACTTCGTCGTGCACGAGACGCACGGGATTGGCCGTTTCCTCGAACTGGTCGAGCGCGAAATCGTGGTGTCGGCCAAGACACGGCAGAAGGCACTGCGAGAATAC
>JAULYU010000029.1:0-4090 GCA_032117735.1 Microbacteriaceae bacterium | reverse complement strand
TCGGGTCCGGCAACGTCCTCCTCCACCAAGCCGGTGTACGCCTCTTGGCAACTGTTGTCCGCGACCTGAGCGAATGCGTCCCAGGCGTCTTCGGGAGTCATCGTCATCGTGGACTGGGTTGGCGTCGGTGCCGGCACTGGGATTTGGTTCGGTGGAGGGCTAACAACGGGTTGGGCACACGCCGAGAGCGCGAGTGAGGCGAAAAGCGTCAGCACAATGGTCGGCGACGGACGGCGCGACATCGCTGCTCCTTGCAGGTTGCGTGATTGTGGTGACGAGACTCTAGTTGCTCTGACTCGTTGAGGCAACCAGTGCATCGTGGATGATGTGCACGTGTTCCGCCGAGATCTGGTGTCCACCCGAATGCCTCAGCCACACAGCGTCGGCTCCGAATTCGCGCAACTGGGCAACCCACTCGGCGCTCGCCTCGACGGGTGCGTACGAGTCGTAATCCCCGTTCGCAAGCCAGATGGATTTTCCCGCAAGCGCAACCGGCTCGACCTGACGGTAGGGGCGGGCGGAGCCAAACAGTGCGGCACCGGTCAGTAGTTCGGGGTGGCGGATCAACAGTGCGGCGGCCGTGTTCCCGCCGTTGCTGAATCCGACCGCAAAAATGTTGGCTGCGTCGATTTCGTATTCGGCAATGGCGGTCACGATGAAACCCGCCAGCTCATTAGCGGCGACGTCAACCGACGCCTCATTGAAGGTCCCGTCCGGGTAGCGCTCAAAAAAACGATTCATGCCCGCCTCCAGATACATTCCGCGGGGCGACAAAACCGATGCGGCCGGGTCAATCGCGGCCCCCAGTGCCAGAAGGTCGTATTCGTCAGCACCGGTTCCGTGCAACAAAAGCAGCGTTCGGGACGAAGTCCCGCGATTGAAGACGTGCGGTCGTTCGAGAGTGTCGTTAGCCATGAACGCCTACCTTTATCGAGGGAAGTGACTGTTGGATTTGTTCGCGACTCGGTTCGAGCCACGGCGGAAGTTTCAGCTTTCGGCCGAGTTCCAGGAGCGGCTCGTCGGTGGCAAAACCCGGATCATCGGTGGCAATCTCGAACAACACGCCTCCCGGCTCACGGAAATAGATGCTCCTGAAGTACTGCCGGTCCATAATCTCGGTCACCGAGACCCCGCGTTCGCGCAATTCTGCCTGCCACGTTTCCATTGTCGCCAAATCCGGCGCGCTGAACGCGACGTGGTGAACCGTGCCACCCGCCTGGAAACCCTGTTCGCGGACGCCGCCGACGATCTCTACTTGTGCACCCGATGAACCCTCACCCATGGAAAAATTCGCGCGACCCGACTCTTCGCCGTGGAAATTCATTCCCAGCAGGTCCTGCAGCATCGATGCCGTGGGGTCGATCATGGTTTCGGAGAGTTCCACCGAATGCAGGCCGCGAACCGCGTGTTCGGCGGGGATGTTGCCGTAGCCATCCCAGCCGCTGCGACCGTCACCAACCGTACCCACCAGTTGGAGTCGCATTCCGTCGTGGTCGCGGAGCTCGATCCGGTCGGCTCCTGCGGAATCTGCGATCAACTCGGCGTCGACCCCGAGAATCGTGAGGTGTTCCACCCAGTACCCGAGAGATTCGCTCGGCACCGAAAAAGCGGTGGCGCTCGTCATTCCGGCACCGTCACGACCGTGCGAAACCCCGGGCCACGGAAAGAATGTCAGAATCGAGGACGGCGAACCGTGTTCGTCGCCGTAATACAGGTGCCACACGTGCGGGGCGTCGAAGTTGACCGTTTGCTTGACGAGGCGAAGACCCAAAACCGTCGTGTAAAAATCGACGTTCCGTTGCGGGTCCCCCGCGATCGCGGTGACGTGGTGGATACCGTGTGGGGTGACGGACATGCGGTCAGTCCTCCCGCTCGTTTGCCTGTGCTTTCGCGCTTTTTTCGTCGAGAACCAAACCGGTTGATGCATGGGCGGCCTTGATGGCGCGCTGCCCAGCGGGCACCGCGACCGCGATAATCACGACGGAAATTGTGAGTATGCCCGACACAATCAGGAGCGTCTCGACCGGCATCACATCGGCGAGCGGTCCCAGAATCGCCATTCCCAGCGGCATTGCGACCGCCATGATGATTCCGAGAAATCCGAAAACCCTCCCCTGGCGCTCGGGTTCGACGGTTTCCTGCAGCAGGGTCATCGCCGAGGTCGAGAATGCGGGAACGGCGAGCCCCATCAGGAAAACAACCCCGAAGAAAACGATGATGTTGGTGGTGAAGCCAAGTCCGAGATTGAGCGCCCCGAAGATGATGGACGTCCCGACAATCGCCCCGAGCCGGTCGACCTTGGCGGCGAAGACAGCAATCAGCGCCCCGCCCGCGACCATGCCCAACCCGAATGCCAACTCAAACATTGTCAGCGTCCACACGTCACCATCGAAGGTTCGGACCAACATCAATGGGAACAGATTGGACGGAGCGACCATGAACAAAAAGACGATGGAATAAATGGCGATGATCCAGCGCACCAGATCGTTACCGAAGATGTAGGTGAAGCCGTCCCGCAGGTCGGTGAAATACGACGGCTTTTCCTTGTTGGCGACGCGGCTGAGCGTGGGAACCGCGATAGCGGCGAGCATGGAGAGACCGATGACGGCGGTGACCGCATCGATAAACAGAATTGCAGCCAGAGACATGTTGGCGTATATCGCCGCAGCGGCGACCGGCGCAAAAATCAACAGCGACGACTGAACGCTGCTATTGATACCGTTCACCCGCAACAGTTTGTCGGTCGGAACGATCTGCGGAAGGAGCGCCGAAATGGCCGGCATTTGTACCCCCGCACCCACCGAGCGAACTGCCATCACCAGAAAGATGAGCCACAAATCGTCTGTTCCGGACAGCATCACAAAAGCGAGACCGAGTGTTGCCAGCGCGATTGCGGAATCGGACAGGATGATCATCACTTTGCGGTTTAGTCGGTCGGCCCAAACTCCCGCGAAAATCGACACGATTGCCTGGGGAAGGAACCCGAACACCGCGGCGAGTGCCAAAACGACTCCGGACTTTGTCGTCAGGGTCAGGTGCCACAACAGCGCGTATTGGACCAACAGAGAACCGAAGGTCGACACGGTTTGACCGACGAGAAAAACAGCGACCCGCTGTTTCCAGCCCGGCATGTCCGCGTCCGCACCCGATGGGGTGGACACGTCTGGGGTCGACGTCATGAAATTCTCCTTGCAGTTACCCCCAGTCTACTTTTCGCGAGAAACTCCAACGTCCGTTCCGCTACCCGTTGGCGAAGTGGGGTTCTAATTACGGGAACGACACCAGTTCGGAAGAAAACCGTTGACTCCGCGGTTGGAGGTGGCGTCGTCGAGGCGGACAAAATAGATCGAGGTTGCGCTGTATCCGAGTTCGTTGGGATAACTGTCGGGTACACCCTCGCCCGAGGTCACTTCGACGGCGAGGAACTCGCCGTTGGGGGACACGCAGAAGTTTCGGATTCGACTGCCCGCGGAATTTGTGCGAAAAACTTCTCGGCTGCCATCCGGGTCTGTCAGCACGAGCCGCGAGGAACCGGGTTCCTCGGTCGCGAATTTCGCGTTGAGCAACACATATCTGTCGGCGGCGAGTAGTTCGATCGCCCCGGGGTAAAAGCCCGGATCAATCTGCGGTTCGGGAAGATCAAGAATCGTCGTGGTTCCCGCCGCGAGGTCGATGATCGAGCCGCTCAGCGGGTCGGCCACCACCAACTTCACAGTTCCCGGGATGAACCCCCGCATTTCGTCGTGCCAACCGAGAGGGGTCGGGTCGCCACCCTCGAGCGGGTCAATCAGGAAAAGTTGTTGGTCTTGTCCTTGAACGACGACCGAGGTCGTTCCGGGCACAAACATCCAATCCATAACCGGCAGCGGTGTGCCATCGAACCCCGTCACGGGAGTGGGGACACCCGAATCCGCGGTCAGGTCATACAGAAACAAAACGCTGCGCAGACCGTCGGTGTCACCCGACACGTCGTCAAGTATGTAGCCGACGAGGTCGCCGGTGTCGGCAGCGAGCAGTTTGTCGATGGCGCGCGCGCCGGTTGTGTCGATGGGAGTTTCGGTCCCGTCGGATGGCGAGGCGATGACCAGGG
>JAULYU010000028.1:0-2257 GCA_032117735.1 Microbacteriaceae bacterium | reverse complement strand
GACGATGACGATGTCGACGACCTCGACGATGTTGACGATGACGATTTAGGCATCGAGGACCTCGATGATGATGATCACGATGATGATGACGAGTTCGTGGTTGTCGACGACCGCTAGAGTGCGGCGATTGCGAGATCGATAGCCCCGAGCAACCGCGTCACATCGTCGGGTTCAATCGCCGTGAAGGTCGCAATGCGGAGTTGGTTTCGGCCGAGTTTTCGGTACGGGTCGATGTCGACGATTCCGTGGGCACGGAGCAGCGCGGAAACCTTCGCTGCATCGACAGTGTCGTCGAAATCGACGGTGGCGACAACCTGCGACCGGTGCTCCGGAACCGCGACGAACGGGGACGCATCAGGACGAGCGGTTGCCCAGTCGTAAATGCGACTCGATGAATCCCGTGTTCGCGCATCCGCCCAGGACAGTCCACCGCTTTCTCGAATCCACTGGATCTGCGCGTCCATCAACAACAGGGTCGCGATGGCGGGGGTGTTGAGGGTCTGGTCCAACCGCGAGTTGTCCACGGCAACCCCGAGCGACAGAAATTCCGGGATGTAGCGGCCCGAGGCCGCGATTCGCTCGATTCGTTCGAGTGCGGCGGGGGACATCAGCGCACACCACAACCCGCCGTCGCTCGCGAAGTTTTTCTGTGGCGCAAAATAATAGACATCGGTTTCGCGAACATCGATGTCGACTCCGCCGGCCGCGCTCGTCGCATCCACGACGGTCAGGGCACCGCTCGGGCCGTGACGCCGAACCGAGCTCATCGCACCCGTCGACGTTTCATTGTGTGGGTAGGCGAAAACATCGGCGTCCTCGTCGCCGGCGAAATGGGAGACCTCTCCCGCCGCACCCGCATTGACGATCGGCTCCGAGAGCCAGGGGGTCGTCGCGGCCTTCACAAACTTTTGCCCGAACTCCCCGAAAGCCAGGTGTGCACTGCGACGGTCGATGAGGGAAAAGGCGGCCGCATCCCAAAACGCGGTGGACCCGCCGTTGCCCAGGACGACCTCGTAACCGTTCGGAAGTCGGTAGAGGTCCGCGAGTCCCTCGCGGATACGTCCGACCAGAGCGCGAATGGGCGGTTGGCGATGGGAGGTGCCGAGCAGATGGGCGTGGGCGACGAGATAGTCGATTTGCTCGGAGCGCACTTTCGACGGGCCGCACCCGAAACGACCGTCGGTGGGAATCACTTCGGGGGGCAGGCGAAAGTCGGACATTTCCCCAGTCTAAGCAATCCACAACGGCCGATTTCCAGAGATTGTGCCACGCCGAAGCGCCCCTGAGACCTCGGCGTGTTGATGCTTGGTAGATTGAAAGGGTTCCGAACGCGCCACCGCGCACACAGAACAACTGCGCGAAGCCCGATTTCCCCGTCGTCGCACAGTTCAACAAAACCAAGGACGGGGAGGTAAAGCGCCTCGGGCTCAGGGGATATCTCTTGAACAACGCTTTTTTTCGAATCGGTCACACCACAGCATTAGCAATCGGCAAAGTCTTCCGTTTTCTTGCTCACGTCGTCGGGATCGCCCTATCGGCTGTTGGACGGACCATTCGCACCGCGTTTCACAGCGACACCGCGCGCCGAGCATCCGTCGTCGCTCTCGTCAGCGCTCTGGTCGGTACCGTGTCACTTCCCGCCTATGCGTTCAGCCCCGAAATTATTGCGGCCTCGGAATCAACCCAAGATCTGACGACAACGGGTGGTGCGGCGCTCGCCGTCGAGCAGTCCCCCTTCCGTGCGACCAGCCAGGCACAACTCGATCGGCAGGCGGCGGGACGGATTATTTTCCCGACCTACAACGGGCCGTCTGCGGCCGACTTTCTCAAGAACCCGCCTTACCCCGACTTCAGTTTGTCGAAGGTGTTCGAGGTTGCCAAAAAGTATGTCGGGGTCCCCTATCGGTTCGGTGGGGAAAACCCCTCCGGGTTCGACTGTTCGGGACTGGTCATGTTCGTCTACGCGCAGTTCGGTGTGAACCTCCCGCACAGCGCCGCTGCGCAAGGGGCGATGGGGAAACCAATCCGACTCGCTGATGCTCGTCCCGGTGACATCGTCATGATTTCCGGTCACAACGGCATTTACGCCGGAAACGGCAAGATCCTCGACGCACCCGCCGCTGGGGGCTTCGTCAGCATCCGAAAGATTTGGACCTCCAACTTCTACATCGTGCGCCTCGGAATCTGACCTCACGGCAATACCGAACTCGACGCGCCACGGGCGTAGTCTGTAAGCGTGAATACCACAACCCGTGTC
>JAULYU010000027.1:0-2743 GCA_032117735.1 Microbacteriaceae bacterium | reverse complement strand
AGGCAACCCAGTTGCCGTCGATGAGGACCATGCGAACACCGGCGATCGGACCCGAGAACGGGAGACCCGAAATCTGAGTCGAGGCGCTGGCGGCGTTGATCGCGAGGGCGTCATAGAACTCGCCCGGTGCAATCGACAGAACGGTGATGACGATCTGGACTTCGTTGCGAAGTCCGTTGACGAACGACGGACGCAGAGGTCGGTCGATGAGACGACACACCAGGATTGCTTCGGTCGAGGGGCGTCCTTCACGGCGGAAGAACGAACCGGGGATCTTGCCGGCGGCGTAGGAACGCTCTTCGACATCCACGGTCAGCGGGAAGAAGTCGAATCCTTCTCGGGGCTGCTTGCTCGCGCTCGTCGCGCTGAGAAGCATGGTTTCGTCATCGAGGTATGCGGCGACGGCACCTTGCGATTGTTGCGCAAGCCGTCCCGCCTCGAATCGGATGGTGCGCTTGCCGAACTTGCCGTTATCGATAACGGCCTCGGCGAACTTGATTTCAGGACCTTCCATTAGGTCTTTCTCCTCTTTATACATACAGCGTCCACCCCGTGTGGGCGGGCGCGTTTCTTTCTGAGCGAATCGGACAACATAGTCGGTGCGCGCGGATTCTCTCCAGCGGAGCGAATCCCGGCATCGTGCTGGCCACCAGTAGAAATTCACCGACATTCATTCGGTAAACCACCACCGAGGACCAGCGTCGTGTCGCCGTGCTCAGTTAAAGGGTAACAGACGCTCGCGTTTTCGGGCGGACATAAACGAAACCCCCGCGTGGAGGCGGGGGCTTCGAACTCAGGGGGTCGCGGTTAGCGACGGATGCCGAGTCGCTCGATGAGCGCACGGTAACGGTTGATGTCGACGCCAGCGAGGTAGCCGAGGAGGCGCTTGCGGCGACCGACGAGGAGCAGCAGGCCACGACGCGAGTGGTGGTCGTGCTTGTGCTCCTGGAAGTGCTCGGTCAGGTCCTTGATGCGGCGAGTGAGCATCGCGATCTGAACCTCGGGCGAACCGGTGTCACCGTCGTGCGTTGCGTACTCTTTGATGATTTCGTTCTTGATTGCAAGATCGAGTGCCATGGTGTTCAGTCCCTTCGGTTCGCTGCGCGGTGCCACATCCTTGTGATGTAGCGCTCTGAAGTCCGCGGCCGTTACACGGCAACCTCACAACCTTATCAGGGTTCAGCGCTGCGACCTAGCCGCGGTCCTTTACTCCGAGGAGTTGGACAGCTTTTCGGGCGACAGCGCCGCGTCGACGTCTTCGGCCGACATCAGCCCGGCTGCAACGACGAGTTCCCGAATCGGTGCGCCCGTCGCGAGTGCCTGCTTGGCGAGTTTCGCCGCTTCTTCGTAACCGATGACGGGAATGAGCGCGGTGATGACACCGACGCTGCTCGCGACCATCGCCGCGAGACGGTCGCGGTTCGCGGTGATGCCATCGACACAGTTGACGCGCAGGGTGTGGAAGGCGTTGGTCATCCACGCGAGCGACTGCAGGATGCTCGAGGCGATGACCGGTTCGAACGCGTTGAGCTGCAACTGTCCCGCCTCGACCGCGGCGGTGACGGTCGCGTCGGCGCCGATGACGGTGAACGCGACCTGGTTGACGACCTCGGGGATGACGGGGTTGACCTTGCCCGGCATGATGCTGGAACCGGCCTGGCGGGCGGGCAGGTTGATTTCACCGAATCCGGCCTGGGGTCCCGACGACAACAACCGCAGGTCGTTACAGATCTTGGAGACCTTGACCGCCGCGCGCTTGAGCGTGCCCGACACGGTCATAAAGATTCCGGTGTCACTCGTCGCTTCGATGAGGTCCGGTGCGGTGATGACGGGAAGTCCGGTCAAGACGCCCAGGTGCCGGCTCGCGGCTTCGGCATAGCGCGAGTCGGCTGTGATTCCCGTTCCGATGGCGGTCGCACCGAGGTTGGTCTCGCACAGCCACGGGATGATTTCCGACAGCCGTTCCGCGTCTTCGCCCAGCGTCGTGGCGAACGAGTTGAACTCTTGGCCGAGCGTCATGGGGACCGCGTCTTGCATCTGGGTGCGGCCGATCTTGACGATGTCACGGAATTCGACGCCCTTGTTGCGGAACGCCTGGATGAGCAGGGCGTGTTCGGTCAGCAAACGTTGTAGTCCATACACGGTCGCGAGTTTGACCGCGGTCGGGTAGGCATCGTTGGTCGACTGGGAGCGGTTGACGTCGTCGATCGGGTGGAAGTGTTCGTATTCGCCCTTGTTGTGTCCGAGCTTTTCGAGCGCGCGGTTAGCGATGATTTCGTTGGTCGACATGTTGGTCGAGGTTCCCGCACCGCCCTGCAACACCCCGAGAACGAATTCGTCGTGGAGTGCTCCGTTGTAAATCTCTTCGCAGACCTCGACGATGAGGTCGGCCTTCGTCGCGTCGAGAACGCCGATTTCTTTGTTCGCCAGCGCGGCGGCTTGTTTGACGCGCACGAGCGCACGAACGAAGTCGGGATAGTTGGACAGCGCACGACGGGTGATCGGGAAGTTGTACAGCGCGCGGGCGGTGTGAATCCCCCAGTAAGCGTCGGCGGGGATTTCCATCTCGCCGAGCGAGTCGCGCTCGGTTCGAGTCGGCCCGGTGTAGGTGACGGCAGCGTCCGGGTTGAAGATGGGGTCATCCGAGTCGGAAAAACCGAACGACGGTGCAGGACCTGTGGTCTCAATCATGACCATCACATTACTCGCGCTGTTTCGTTTGTTTCCGAAAGAATCGGGCGTG
>JAULYU010000026.1:0-2176 GCA_032117735.1 Microbacteriaceae bacterium | reverse complement strand
TCGACTGGGCACAGTTGGGCTTCTACACCGAGTTGTATAACTATTTGAAGGCGAACCCCGTTTTCACCGCACAGACGGCGAAGGCGATTAATCTCCTCTCTCCCATCAAAGACGTGATCGCCGTGACGGAGCGGGGTTGGGAGTCCACCAAGCGCTCGATGACGAACGTGATTCAGGGTCAAGAGACGCTGACCGACCTGACGCTGGTGCGCGTTCCCGTCGACCTCGTCTACGGAACCAACGACCCGTTCCTGTCCAAGAAAGGGACGACCGCCGCCGCGCGACTCCCGAACGTGACCGCGTGGCCCGTGAGCCGGGTTGACCACCTTGTGCGCTCGCCGATCGCCAAACTGATTACACGGCTGCTGCTCGTCCGGCTGTGACGCGCTGGTCGGCGACGAAGCGCTGAGCGGTCAGGGTCAGTGATCGGCGAGGTGGCGCAGGTTGGGAAGTGATTTCACCATGATCGCGGGGATGAGGGTCGCGACCGCGGCAAAAATCGTTGCCACCACGAAACCGCCGCTCGCACCCCAGCTGTCAATCGAGATGCCGGCGACGGCGCTCGCAAGAGCCGCACCGCCAACCCAACCGGTCCCGAGCCAACCCAAGCTTTCGGGGATATCACCCTTTTTGACCGACTCGGTCGCGATCGCGTACTGAACGGTCATAGCGGGTGCGACGCCCAGACCCGAGACGAGCAACGCGAGCGTCAGCAGAATCGGATCGAGGGTGAAAATGGCAAGACCAGCACCGAGAGCGACGAGCGACAGTCGTCGTGACAGTGACCAGGGGCCGATGGGACTGTGCCCCATGACGAGACCGGCGACGAGGGACGACAGTGCCCACAGCCCCAGTACGATTCCCGCGATGGAGTTTTTTTCGCTCCCGAACGCGGCAACGGTCGCGGCTTCGATTGCGCTGAACGACCCGACGACGAAAAACCCGCTGACGATTCCGATGACTACCGCGCGCTTTTTCAGAACGGCACCGAGTCGCCCGGTCGACGGTTCGAGTGTCACGCCGCCGACCTGGGGCCGGCTGAGGAACCAGAGCCCCCCACCGGCGCCGAACACGATGCTCGACAACACGGCGACCGAGGAACTGATTTGCGTGGCGAGGAACACGGTGATGACGGGACCGCCAATCCAGATGAGTTCTTGGATGCTGGCATCCAACGACTGGAGGGATTGCAGTTGGCGCTTCGGCACCATCGAGGGGTAGACCGCGCGTGCGGACGGCTGAATGGGCGCAAGGGAGGCCCCGATGACGAAACCGATGAGGATGGTGGGAATGGTGTCGAGCGGGACGAGCGCCGCAACCACTGTCGCGGAGGAACAAATGGTGATGAGCGTTCCGATGACGCGCCGGATTCCATAGGTGCTGATCATGCGGGAGGCGATGGGAATAGAGATTCCCTGCCCGATCGCCATCGCGGCCAGGGCGAGGCCGGGAATCGTGAAGTTGCCCGTCTGTCGCTGGAAATGAATGAGCAGCCCGATTGCCAACATGCCGCCGGGAAAACGGGCGAGGAGTTGCGCGACGACCACCGGTACGACCCCCGGAATACGTAGTAATTCACCGTATCGCTTCACGTGACCCAAGCATACGGGTCCAAACGATTGGCGGTGGACGTCTCGGGTTGTTGCTCGCGATTCGGCGTCCGAGGTGCTCGTTATCCTGTGGATATCACGGAAAACTTATCCACATCTGTGTACGACACGCCACAACATATGGGGTTCTTGACCAATGAGGATACGTAGATGTAGTGTTTTCAGTCCAGGTAGAAACACTTCGCCCGGGCTCGATTTCGCCGACCACACGGCACCGGATAGACAAACGAAGGGACAGGCACCGATGAACATCACGGTCGTCAAACGCAATGGAAGCCGCGAGCCTTATGACGCGAACAAAATTAACCTTGCGATCGAACAGGCCGCCGAAGGCTTCACCGACAAGCTCGCCTGGGTCACCCAAATCGGCACGGAACTCGAACTCACCTTGTTCGACGGCATCACCTCGCAACAGCTCGACGAGGCCGTCATTCAGGTCGCCCTTCAGAATGTCAAGGACTACCCCGGGTTCGACACCATCGCGGCCCGTCTCCTTCTCAAGACGATTTACAAGAGCGTCCTCGGCGACTACTCGTCCCCCGAGGAACTGAAGAAACTGCACGCTG
>JAULYU010000025.1:0-4407 GCA_032117735.1 Microbacteriaceae bacterium | reverse complement strand
CTCTAAGTGGCGGCTGACCGCCCGTCGGTTGCCGTTCTCGATTACGGCTCCGGTAACGTCCACTCGGCGGTCAAGGCACTCGTCGCTGCGGGCGGTGACGTCACACTTACCCGCGATCGCGACGAGATTGCCAGTGCCGACGGGCTCGTGGTTCCCGGTGTCGGGGCGTTCGGAGCGGTGATGGACCAACTTCGAGCCGTCCGCGGTGACGAAATGATCGAACGGCGACTCGCGGGCGGTCGACCCGTGCTGGGAATCTGCGTCGGAATGCAGATCCTGTTCGACCGCGGGGTCGAACACGGGCTCGACACCGCGGGGCTGGGGCAGTGGCCGGGGACTGTCGGTAGGCTCGACGCGCCGATTCTGCCGCACACGGGGTGGAACACCGTCGACGCCGCACCGGATTCCGTCCTGTTCGCGGGCGTCGAAACCGAACGATTCTATTTCGTGCACTCCTACGCCGCGATCGATTGGACACTCGAGGCCTACGGCGCGTTCGCCTCGCCGCGCGTCACCTTCACGACTCACGGCGAGCGGTTCATCGCGGCGGTCGAAAACGGACCGTTGACCGCCACCCAGTTTCACCCCGAGAAATCCGGCGAGGCGGGGCTGCGACTTCTGCGTAACTGGATCCAGTCGCTCTAACCGAAAGACGCCATGCCGAAACTCATCCTCCTTCCCGCTGTCGATGTCGCGGACGGCCAGGCCGTTCGCCTGACCCAGGGCGCCGCCGGAACCGAAACGTCCTACGGTGACCCGCTGGAGGCGGCGCGGAATTTCCTCGAGCAAGGCGCCGAGTGGCTGCACCTGGTGGACTTGGACGCAGCGTTCGGTCGCGGCGAGAACACCGCCGTCATTCGCCGGGTCGTCGACGAATTGTCGGGGTCGATGAACGTCGAACTGTCCGGTGGTATCCGCGATGACGAGTCGCTCGACCGAGCCCTCGTCGCGGGTGCCCGCCGCGTCAACCTGGGAACCGCGGCCCTCGAGAACCCCGAGTGGACGGCGAAAGTAATCGCGGAACACGGTGACCGCGTCGCGGTCGGGCTGGACGTCCGGGGAACGACCCTCGCGGCCCGCGGCTGGACCGAAGAGGGCGGCGATCTGTTCGAGGTCCTCGCGCGACTCGACGCGGATGGGTGCAGTCGTTACGTTGTGACCGACGTCACCAAGGACGGCATGATGAAGGGCCCGAACCTCGACCTGTTGCGGGACGTCGCGGAACGAACCGACCGGCCCGTGATTGCCTCCGGCGGGATTTCGACCCTCGACGACATCGCCGCCATCCGCGAACTCGTCGACCTCGGTGTCGAAGGCGCAATCCTCGGTAAGGCACTGTACGCCGGCGCGTTCACCCTGCGCGAGGCCCTCGCCGTTGCGGACGGCCACTGACGCCATGACCCACGACCACCACACCGACTCCGCCGGGATTCCGTGGGAGGGTCGGTCGTTCCAACCCAATCCGCACGCGGGGGACAGCGGCGAGACACCGCCGGACGTCGCCTCGGCGCTGACCGCCTGGCGCGACGGCACCGGGACGTATTCCGCGCTGGTCGCCGCCTTCGCCGCCAACCGGTTCCTCATCCCGCTCGTGGCCTACGCGGGTGACGACTTTGATTCGGACAACCCCGTCATGGAAGACAAGATCCAGGAACTCTCGATCGTCACCGTCGCCGGGCCGAACGGCGAAAAAGTGATCCCCGTGTTTACGTCGGCGACCGCCATGAAAACCTGGAATGCCGAGGCGCGTCCCATCCCGATTGACGCCCAACGCGTCGCCCTCGCCGCCGCGAGCGAGCACACCGATCGCATCGTCGTGGACCCCGGGACCGATTCGGTGGTTATCCGACGGCCCGCGCTGTGGGCGATGGCTCAGGGGGTCGACTATCGGGCGCCGTGGGAGTCACCCGAGTTCGTGGCCGCAACCCGCGCGCTCCTCGCCGGTGTCGAGCACCTCGACGATGTCACCGTGTCCGCGGGTGACCCACGTTCGACCGGCGATGGACCCGACGTCACTTTGAGCCTGACGGTTCGTTCGGGACTCGAACCCGCGGTCGTTCGCGCTGTCATCGACGCGGTCCAGGCACGCGTGTCGGGGAGCGAGCTGTTCACCTCACGAGTGGACGCGCTCACGTTGACGCGAACTAACGGAACGCGTCGCCCGTAGTTGTCACTCCACGCCAGACCCGCGCCGATGGTGAATAATCGAGTGCCGGCAGCATTACACATCTCGTTTTTCCCCTCACGGACTGGCGTGTGGGGTGAGAGCAACGCTGTGGCGTGTGCGCGTTTTGTTTGCAGCGTGCCCGAAAAGACGCAGGTTTAACGCGGTAGGAGTGCGCAAATAAGCGCGTCATCGCGGATATGCTGTCGGCATGACTTCCAAAGCCTCCGATTTCGCGACCGTGGACGCGCCCAGCGCGGACCTCGCCCGCGTGAACCTTGTCGCCGAACCGGCGTGGATTGCGCTCAAAGCGGCGGCCACTGCACTGCAGGGTCTGCAGATCAAGAACGGTTCGATTCCCGACAGCACCGGCGACGAAAGCGCGAGCAAATCCTCCGCGCACCCGTCCGCGCACACCGCAGCGGCTGCGCACGTTGCGACAATCTGCTCCTCCATCGAACAGCTCGCCCCGTACTTCCCGCACGACGCCGGTTATCTGGCGGCCGTGATTGCCGACTTTGGTCGCTGGGTCGACGGCGGTTTTGGTGAGCCCGATTTCCTGGCGTCCATTCTCGAGTTCGCGCCGGCATCACATCGCGTCGACGGCATTCGCCACCTCGTGATCTTTCCGATGTACACCCAAAACGGCAGCACCAATCGATTCGTGGAGGCCGTGCTGGTCGAAGTTCTCTGGCCGGAATTCATCGCCGAACTCGAGGCCGGCGAGTACTCCAACAAAATGCTCGTGCCACTTCGTTTTCTGGACTTCACCGCCGGCTATGACACGAACTCGGCGGTGCTGTTTCCCGAATCGGTAGCAATGAGCTCGGTTCCCTCGTTCACGTGGGGAGCCCTGTTCCAGGATCGCGAGGCCGCCCGCTTCCGAAAGGTGACCCGGGCCGCCGCTGAGATTACGGGCCTCGACCTGCCCACGGATGCCGAGGAACTGCTCACCGACCAAACGCTGGCGGAAGAGATTTTCATCATGTGGGACCTGATTCACGACCGCACCCACATGAGTGGCGATCTGCCCTTCGATCCGTTCATGATCAAACAACGGATGCCGTTTTTCCTTTACGGACTCGAAGAATTGCGCTGTGACCTCACCGCCTTCCGCGAGAGCGTGAAGATTGACCGGGACAACACCGCGAGCCCCAAGATTCGTCGGCGCGCCCGGCTCGTTCAGTACGCGGTCATCTTCGACCGCATCTTCCGTTTCTCCATGACGGGGTCGCGCGTGCGCAACTATGACGCCGTCGCCGGCCAAATGCTCTTCGCCTGGATGCACCAGCACCGGGTGTTGCACTGGACCAACAACAGGCTCTCGATTGACTGGGCGGACGTGCCGGATGTCGTGGTGGCACTCGGTGACGCTATCGACGACCTCTACTGGCGCTCCATCGATCGCCCCAAGATCGCGCACTGGCTCGCCGCCTACGAACTGGTTGCCGCGACCCTCACGCCACACCCTGCGTCCGTGTGGGCTAAAGGAGCCGATGCGCTTCCGGTCACCGGAGCGCCCGGCGAGCTGACCGACCAACTGCTGGACGACGAGTTTCCGCTGTCGATGTTCTACGAGGCACTTCAGCGCAAAATGTTGCCGGTCATTGAGTCGACCGTCGGCATCCGCGCCTAGGGTTGGGGCATGGAACAACTGCATGACACCGCGTGGCGCGGATTCGCATCCGACAACTACGCCGGGGTTCATCCCGAGGTGCTCGATGCGCTAGCCGTCGTCAACGGCGGCCACCAGATTGCCTATGGCGAAGACCAATACTCCGAGCATCTCGGGGTTGTCATGGCGAAACACTTCGGTGACGGCATCGAAGTTTTTCCCGTCTTCAATGGCACAGGCGCAAACGTCCTGAGCCTTCAGTCGATGATTCCGCGCTGGGGTGGCGTGATTTGTACCGCGACGGCGCACGTGAACAACGACGAGTCCACCGCGCCCGAAGCGGTGGGCGGTTTCAAGTTGTTGACCGTGCCGGCGTTCCAGGGCAAGTTGACCCCCGCACTGATCGACGAGCAGGCGTATGGGTTTGGCGACGAGCACCGCGCCCAGGCCCTCGCGGTCACCATCACGCAATCCAGTGAACTGGGCACCATTTACACGCCGGACGAGGTCACGGCCATCGCCGAACACGCCCACTCGTTGGGGCTCACCGTGCACCTCGACGGCGCGCGCATCTCGAACGCCGCGGCCGCTCTGGGCGTGCCGTTCAGCGCGTTCACCCGAGATGCCG
>JAULYU010000024.1:0-2093 GCA_032117735.1 Microbacteriaceae bacterium | reverse complement strand
GTCGGACCGGTGTAGGTGACGGCTGCGTCCGGGTTGAAGATGGGGTCATCCGAGTCGGAAAAACCGAACGACGGTGCAGGACCTGTGGTCTCAATCATGACCATCACATTACTCGCGCTGTTTCGTTTGTTTCCGAAAGAATCGGGCGTGTTCGAGTCGACCGGAGCGAACCGCTACGGAGTGAAATCGTCGTGCAACCCGACCCGCGACAGTTCGATCGAGCCGTCGCGCAGTTTCCAATAGTGCAGGCGGCGCGATTGTGGCGTGTGCGATTCGATGTACGCGCGACGCGACGTGGCGCCGTCCTCGCGGACGACTTCGGGTTTGCTCGTTTCGTCGCCTTCCCGAAGCGGGTGGTCTTCGGTGATGTGTTCGATCGCGTTCCGTCCGGTCACGATATGCGTCGCCGTCTTGATGGCCTTGTCTTTGCCGTCGTCGGTCAGAGCCTGGAACGTCAGGATGAACGACGGCAACACCCGCCACGGCTGTCGATCGAGCGGGAACTTGGCGCGGTCGTCGGGCGCGTAGTTGGCGATCCAGAAGGCGCGAATCTCTTCGCGAATCCATTCCTCGACGGTGCCGTATCGGCTGCGCCGGTCGGCCACGGACAGTGACTCGGCCGAGCCACTGCGGTCACGCTTGAGGGCGTCCTGCAGTTCCTGGCGAACCCGAGACAACTGACCGCGCAGCGATTCCAACTGGTCGGCCAATCCCGCCTCGCGCTTTCGTCCCGCGGCGAGGGCTTCGACGAGAGTGCGGTTCTGCTCGGCGAGTTTGTCCAACTCGACCTTGTAGTTGGTGAACGTGCGCTGGATTTGTTTCGCCGTGAAGGTCGTGAGCGACCGCTCTTTCGGGGTCAGCCCGTCGTACCCCGACGCAGAGCCGACCACCGGGATTTCACCGGTGTCGGTCGAGAGCGACCCGATCTTTGAACTGAGCGTGTCGAGATCGACCTGCATCTGTTTCGACAGCACGCCGAGAGCCGCCGTCAGTTCATCGGCCGCACGCTTGTCGCGATCCCACAGTTCTTTGGTCGATTCGATGAGGTCCATTTTCGATTTCGTCAACCACGGTTCACCACCGTCGACAACCGGCGGAGCCTCGGCGATGGGTTCGTCGTCGTCGACATCGAAATGGCGGAGTCGAAGTCGTCCGGAGGGGTCGCGCACCACCCGAACGCTCACGATGTCGCCGACGGTCCAGAGGCGCTCAATGACGTCTTTCGGGTTCGACGACACCTCGTCGCGTTTCATAATGACGGAGAACGCCGGATGGAGTCGAACGTCGGCCTCTTGCCGGCTAACGGCGGCGATCAATCCGAGAACGACAGTCCCGGCGGGATACGTCTCGAGGAATCGCGACTCGGTCCAGTCACCGAAGTCGGGAAAGAACCGCATGGCGTTGTGGTCCCACTCGCCGGTGAGCGCCATTCCAACGGAGAGGAATGCGTCGAGTGGCATGCCGTTGAACTGACTTCCGGCGTCGATCATCATCGCGTTCGTCGAGATGGAGGTGCCGGCGTCGGGTTTGACCATCACCATCGACGGGGAAACGGACGCGACCGTTCCGCTCACGCGAATTCGAGTGCCCATGCCGTCACCTCCTGTTAGGGAAATGTTAGACGGTGCTGCCCCGACGAAACCCTTCACGCGTGTTCGCGGGCGATTGCGCGCACTTCGTTGCGCAGGAAACTGTTGCTTCCGTTATTCCCACACTGCCTGTCGGCCTGGCGAATCGCCTCGTCGACGTCGATTCCGCAGTGCAGCGCGAGGTACAGCGCGGCGACGGATGGCGTTCGGTTGTGCGCCGCGACACAGTGCAGAAATACGGTGCGCCCTTCGGCGACGAGTGCGGCGACGGTGTCGGCGGCGTCTTTGAGAACGAACCGTAGGTTCGGGTTCGATTCGGGACTCGACGAATCGACGAGCCAGAACTCGACGTGCTCGCGATTGCCGGCGAATGCCGAACCGACCCGGGACAGGCTCACGACCGCGTCGACTTCCGAGGGGAGGGCGTGGATGTCGCCTTCCGCCCCGATCCAGACGCGTTCGGCATTGTCGAGTTCGACGAGGGCGAGGTCGTAACCGCCCATG
>JAULYU010000023.1:770-3298 GCA_032117735.1 Microbacteriaceae bacterium | reverse complement strand
TGAGCCCGATGAGTTTGCCCGCATCGTCTACGAGCGGCAGCTTTTCAATCTTGTGTTCGGCGAACAGTGCAACCGCATCATCATCACTAATGTTCGCGCGACCGGTGATGAGCGGCATCGGCGTCATGACGTCCTTGACCAGCGTTGTCTCGGCGGCGTCGCGCGGAACAAAGCGCATGTCACGATTCGTAATGATGCCGAGGAGAGTTCCGGCGTCGTCGATGACGGGCAGACCCGACACGCGGAACTGACCGCAGAGGCGATCCACCTCCGCGACCGAGGCTCCGGGGCTCGTAGTGACCGGGTTCGAAATCATCCCCGACTCGCTGCGCTTGACCTTGTCGACCTGAGCCGTTTGATCGTCGATCGACAGATTCCGATGAATAATCCCGATTCCGCCCTGGCGCGCCATGCCAATAGCCATGCGGGCTTCTGTCACGGTGTCCATCGCGCTCGACACAATCGGCGCCCACAACGAGATACGTTTCGTCAATCGGCTCGAGGTGTTGGCCTCGCTCGGAATCACATCGGTGTGAGCGGGCAACAGCATCACGTCGTCATAGGTCAGCCCGGTGAATCCAAATGGATCGTGGGTAGTCATCCCGGGCTCCTTTCCGCTCTAATCGTGCGAGTTCACCAATTAGGTTTCGTAACTTTTATCGTAGTCGGGTTCCCAAACGGGCAGGTTTCCCGACATAATGGGGCAGGCGGTTTTTTCGGGGCTCAGTCTCGAAATAGCGCCCTGTCTTTTTCCCTCAATCTCAACGGCACTGTTGCCACCGAGCCCAAGCAGGAGGTCTCATGAGGACCAATTCAACGGCGAGACCACGAGTTTCACGTTTTGCCAGCGCTCTCGGAGCGTTCGTCCTTGCATTCGGTGTGCTCGCCTTCGGAACCCCCGCACACGCCGATGTTGTCAACGCCGAACTGCCCTTCAAGATCAGCGGCAACGTGCAAAACAAGGGCGTCGGAATTCCCGGAGTCAGCATTTCGATGACCGGCCCGGCGGGCTTCGCCGCCACCGTTCTCACCGACGCCGACGGCAAGTACACCGTCGGGGTCCCCGAGAAACTCACCGACTACGTCGTCACCGTGGACGAAATGACGCTCCCCGACGGCGTGACCGTCATCGATAACCCCGCCACCGAATTCGTCGAAGCAAATGTCCAGACGGTGACCGTCGGACCCGGCGGGCGCACCACGATGAACTTCTTCATCGGTCAGGGCGAGCGAAAAACCACCAGCATCTTTGACCAGGTGGTTCAGCGACTCATCTCGGGAATCAACTTCGGCCTCATGCTGGCGTTAGCCTCGGTCGGGCTCTCCCTGATTTACGGAACGACCGGAATCTCCAACTTCGCCCACGCCGAGTTGGTCACCTTTGGTGCGGTCGCCACCTACGGACTCGTCGCCCTTATGGGTGTGGACCTGCTGTGGCTGGCCATCATCATCGCTCTGGTCCTCTCCGCCGGGGTCGGGTGGGGGCAAGACGCTGCGCTCTGGGCTCCACTGAGACGCCGTGGCATGGGACTGGTCCAACTCATGATTGTGTCCATCGGATTGTCGCTCGGCGTCCGTTACCTTTACCAGTTCTTCATCGGCGGGACAACCGAACAATTGCCCGGGTCGAGCGGTGAACGGTTTGCCCTGTTCGGTTCGGTGACCCTGAGCGCCGTCGACATCGCGAGCATGGCGATCTCTGTGCTTCTCATCATCTTGTTTGCGCTGTGGCTCAACCGGTCGAAAGTCGGGAAGGCAACCCGCGCCATTTCGGACAACCCCGGTCTTGCCGCGTCCTCGGGGATCGATGTCGACGGGGTGGTTCGCATCGTCTGGATTATCGGGTCCGTTCTCGCCGGGTTCTCCGGAATCCTCTGGGCCTACTTCCGCCCCGGAATTCGCTGGGACATGGGGGGCCAGATTCTGCTCCTCATCTTCGCAGCGACCACGCTCGGGGGCTTGGGTACCGCTTACGGCGCGCTGGTCGGGTCGCTCATCGTGGGAATCCTCGTCGAGGCTTCCAGTTTGATCATTCCGTCGGACCTCAAGTACGTCGGTGCGCTCGTTGTCCTCATCGGCATCCTGCTCTTCCGGCCTCAAGGAATCCTCGGACGAAAGGAAAGGGTGGGATAGCTCATGGACTTCCTCGGAATCTTCCTCTCTTCAGCGTCGTTCATCCTCGCTCCCACGACCATCGCCTACGCGTTGGCGACACTGGGACTCGCCCTCCACTTCGGGTACGGCGGGCTTCTCAACATGGGTATGGCGGGCTTCATGGCGCTGGGCGCCTACGGTTACGCGATCGGGGTCCTCACCTTCGGACTCCCGTGGTACCTCGCCGCTTTCGTGGGAATCGCCGCGTCCATCGTGTTCGCCCTCATCCTGGGCATCCCCACGCTGCGCCTTCGCGGTGATTACCTCGCAATCGTGACCATCGCCGCGGCGGAAATCGTTCGACTGATGCTGCTGAGTTCCGCCTTCGGTACCGTCACGGGATCCGCCGACGGCCTGTCGGGCTTCAACGGCCC
>JAULYU010000023.1:0-760 GCA_032117735.1 Microbacteriaceae bacterium | reverse complement strand
ACCGTCACCAACCCCACCGTCGGCGCGGGTGGCTTCAACGACAGTAACCCGGTCCCGGAGGGCGTATACGGTTTCGTTCCGTTCCTCGACAACGAGCGCACCTGGTACCTTCGCATCGTCGGGATCATCATCCTGGGGCTCGCGATTTTCATCGTCTGGCGTCTCGTCAACTCCCCGTGGGGTCGAGTCGTCAAGGGAATCCGCGAAGACGAGGACGCTGTCCGTTCACTCGGAAAGAACGTCTTCGCCTACAAGTTGCAGGTTCTCATCATCGGAGGTGTTCTCGGCGCTCTGGGCGGCCTGATGCTCGCCTTCTCGACGAACGTCAACTCGAGTGTGTACGTCACATCGCTCACGTTCTTCCTGTGGACCGCACTGTTGCTCGGTGGTGCCGCGACGGTCTTCGGACCTCTCGCTGGTTCCATCATCTTCTGGGTGCTCCAGGCGTTCCTGGGGCTGCTGTTCCCCGCGCTGGCGAGCGTCGGGCTCATGCCGTTCACCACCATTCAGGCCGCTCAAATCAAGTTCATCATCGTCGGCTTCGCCCTCGTAGCTCTCGTGGTCTTCCGGCCACAGGGGCTCTTTGGTAACAAGAAGGAGTTGACCTTTGTCAAGTAAGCCCACCTCCTCCCGCCCCGTCAAATCGACCGGGCTCCACGTCGGCGAAATCAAGCCGGGGGTCGCCAAAAAAGACCCCATCCTGATTGCCGATCACGTTCGCCGTGAGTTCGGAGGCCTCGTCGCGGTCGATGTGGAACAC
>JAULYU010000022.1:0-2098 GCA_032117735.1 Microbacteriaceae bacterium | reverse complement strand
ACCGAAGCGAGAATTCGCTTGGTTTTCACTGATTACCTCCTGTTAGACACGATTGAAAATGATTCCGCGGTGCGGAACGTGTGTCATTGATAGACCCCAGACTATTGCCCCGAGCGACCCGAAATGGCGAGCGTTATGAAACAGTTAGGTTAGCGTCAGATATTGTGCCCCGGCTGGCTCGCTGAAAAGAGACAAAAATGCCCCGAATTCGCGCCGAAATCGTCATTGTGTTGCTCCTCAGTTACGGGATGTCGGCACTGTATTCGCTGGTCGGAATCGCCAACCGGCTGTCCCAGCCAACACCTCTCTCGCAACAGACGGCCACTCTTAATCGCCCTCTCGCCACCCAAGAATTGTTCGATCTGCTCTACCAATTACTCGGAGTCGCGTCGGGGCTCGCGCCGGTGGCCCTGGTTTTCTGGCTGGTGTGGCGGGATACCACCCCGCGACTCGGAGCGATCGGGTTGGGGTGGGTCGGCAGATTCTCGTGGCCCAAACTGGGTCGTGAAATCGCAGCCGGCTTCGGGCTCGCCGCCCTCATCGGCATTCCCGGGATTGGGGTGTACCTGGCGGCACGAGCGCTCGACATCGGGGTCACCGTGGTCCCCACCGCTCTCGATGCGCACTGGTGGACGATACCCGTCCTCATCCTGTGGGCGCTCCGCGCGGGCCTGGGCGAAGAAATCGTCGTCGTCGGTTATCTGTTCGATCGACTCAAGGCGATCGGCTGGACTCCGTGGCTCATCATCGGGGCGGCGGCGTTGTTGCGCGGCACCTACCACCTGTATCAGGGCTTCGGCGGGTTCGCGGGAAACATCGCGATGGGGTTAATCTTCGGAGCGATTTATCTCCGCACCCAACGACTTGCGCCGCTGATCGTCGCCCACGTGGTCATCGACATCACCGCGTTCGTCGGTTACCCGCTCGCGCTGATTCTGTTTCCCGGGGTCTTCGCCTAACGACGACCGCCGCCGGCGCTAGTCGACGAAGGCCGACGGATCAGGACACGCGCACGCGAGGTTGCGATCACCGTACGCACCGTCCACCCGGCGAACCGGCGGCCAGTACTTGAGGTTGTCGACCCGCGAGAACAGTCCCGACACGGTGTTTGCCGCGATTGCCCGGAACGGATACGCGGCCACCTCGCGCGAATACGCGTGGTTCCACTCGCCCGCGATGAGCGACTCGGCGGTGTGCGGTGCGTTGACGAGAGGATTGTCATCCGCCGGCCACTCGCCCGCTGCGACCGCATCTGCTTCGCGCTTGATTCCGATCATCGCTTCGATGAATCGGTCGAGCTCGTCGATGTCTTCGCTCTCGGTCGGCTCGACCATGAGCGTCCCCGGAACCGGGAACGACATGGTCGGGGCGTGGAATCCGTAGTCGACGAGCCGTTTGGCCACATCGTCCACGGTCACTCCTGTTTCCGCGGTGAGCGGACGCAGATCGAGGATGCACTCGTGCGCGACGAGCCCGTTCTCCCCTGCGTACAGAACCGGGTAGTGTTCGCGCAGTCGCGCCGCGATGTAGTTGGCGGACAACACCGCGGATGCCGTCGCGTGACGCAGTCCGTCGGACCCCATCATCCGCACGTACGCCCAGGAAATCGGCAGGATGCTCGGGCTGCCAAAGGGTGCCGCGGAAACCGGCCCGCCTCCGTGAACGAACGCACCCGCCCCGCCCGACGTCGAATCGAAGGCTGGGTGAGCGGTCGCCTGGGCCATCGGGTGTCCGGGCAGGAAGGGCGCGAGGTGGGCTTTGGCCCCGACCGGGCCGACGCCGGGACCGCCACCGCCGTGCGGAATCGCGAAGGTCTTGTGCAGGTTGAGGTGCGAAACATCGCCCCCGATGTCGCCGTAACGAGCGAACCCGAGCAGCGCGTTGAGGTTGGCTCCGTCGATGTAGACCTGGCCGCCGGCGTCGTGAACCGCGTCGGTGATCGCGCGGATACCGTGCTCGTAGACCCCGTGGGTGGACGGATACGTCACCATGAGGGCAGCGAGACGATCGCCGTGCTCGGCGATTTTCGCGCGAAGGTCGTCGATGTCGACATCGCCGTTTTCCTGGCAGGCCACGACGATGACGCGCATGCCGGCGA
>JAULYU010000021.1:0-12706 GCA_032117735.1 Microbacteriaceae bacterium | reverse complement strand
GGTGTGCCGACAGTTGGTCGAACAGCTTGATCCCGACGGAAACCTGCCCGTCGGCGTCTGTTTCCCCGCCGTCATCATCAACGAGGTGGCGTTTTCCGCGTCCAACGTCGATTCGTCCTGGATCGGACTCAACGTGGGCGACCTGCTCGAGGGAGTTCTCGGTCGTCCGGTTCACGTCGTCAACGATGCTGACGCGGCGGGATTCGCCGAGTACAAATTCGGCGCCGCCAAAGACGTGTCGGGGTTGGTTCTCGTCACGACGCTCGGCACCGGCATCGGTTCCGCACTCATCTACAACGGTGTCCTCGTCCCCAATTCCGAACTCGGTCACATTAACCTGCCGGGACATCGACACAATACGGCGGAAATGCTCGCCGCCAACGTGGTGCGCGTTCGAAACGGGCTGTCGTGGAAGCGCTGGGCCGAACATTTGCAGGTGTTTTATTCGACACTCGAACGGCTCTTCTCCCCCGATCTTTTTGTCGTCGGCGGCGGAGTCTCGAAGGAATACCAAGAGTTTCTCCCGCTACTGTCCATTCGCACACCCATTGTTCCCGCTCAGCACTTCAACGACGCCGGAATTCTGGGCGCAGCCGCGCTCGCGCCGTTCACGCGGTAAAGCGAGGAAGTGCGAGGGGCCGGCCGATACGCCGGGTTCTGTCGTGGACGGTCATCTCTCTCGACGCCGCGTTACCGCGGAGTTCTAGCAACCTACCCGATGCCTCGGCGAGCAGCGTCAATGGCATCTGTCTGGTCTTGCTCCGGACGAGGTTTACCAAGCAAAGCCGGTCACCCGGCCTCCTGGTGGTCTCTTACACCACCGTTTCACCCTTACCCTTGCGGGCGGTCTATTCTCTGTGGCACTGTCTCGCGGGTTACCCCGGGTGGGTGTTACCCACCATCCTGCTCTGTGGAGCCCGGACGTTCCTCGGCACCTTTCGGTGACGCGACCGCCTGGCCGACCCTCTCGCTCTTCAATGGTAGCGACTAGCCGAAGGAATCGCGCCGGTCCATCGATTTGTTGGCGACGGCATCCGCGCGGGAGTTGAATTCACGCGCGATCCACTCGAAGGTCACCTCGGTACCCGCGATGATGGCGTGGGCCTCGCGAGCGAGTTCGCGCATGTCGGGGTGTTTGATTTTCCAGCGACCCGACATCTGCTCGACGACGAGTTTTGAGTCCATGCGAACATGGATGGGTGCGACCGGGTCTATCTGGCGGGCTTTTCGCAAACCGCCCACGAGACCCGCATATTCCGCCACATTGTTGGTGGCGATTCCCACGAAAACACCGACCTCGGCGAGAACCTTACCCGTGTCGGCGTCGATTATCACGGCCCCACCGGCCGCGACTCCGGGATTCCCGCGCGAGCCACCATCGGCCTCGACGATAAATCGGGTCACAGCCCGGACTCCGCCGTTCGAATCAGAATGGCGTTGCTGTCGGGACACATCAGCACTTCGTCGGCATCGGCCGCGCGGACGTCCTGAATCTGACCCGCGGTGAGCGTCACACTGCTGGCCGAGGTGACGCCGCGGTGAAGATGTGAAGCGCCTACGCCATACCGGGCTCGTTGACGTTCGTACAATTCGATGAAATCCACCGGAAGTTCCGCAACGATCGCCGCGCGTGCGGTGACGATATCCGCCTGTCGACGCCGTGACGCGTCGATGTCCGCACGAATCGCGTCGTGACGAGCCGCCCTCGACTCGTGAAACGTGTCGCGGGCGATTTTGAGCGCGTTCCAGGCTCCCTGGACCTCGTCCCGCTCTTCTAGCGCCTGTAGTTCCTGATCTTCCAGCATGTCGATCCGCAAAGTCAGCGACGCAATCTCGTTCTCGAGCGAAGTCAGTTCTTTGGAATCCGTGGACGTCGTCTCGCGCGCTCGGTCCTTGTCGATTCGTGCCGTCGCCACCGCGATGTCGGATTCCAGGTGGGCGCACTGACGATCCAGATCGTCGAATCGGTCAGCCCATTCTTCGCATTCGCGTACCAGTCGCTGGTACTCGACGTCGTTGTCGAGAGCCGCCAATTCGTTTTCCGCATCGGAGATGGTCCGCGAAATCATGAGGTCTTCGGTGTCCAGCGCCAACACGTCGAGCAAGCGAATCTGCATCTCGGGCGGAACCCGAAGTGCCATCACTGCACCACCGCGAAGGTCCACGGGTCGGTGTTGATGTGGGACACCGTGACGTCGAGACCCGGTGCGAGTTGACGGAGTTCCGTTGCGGCCTGGTCGAGCCACAACCATTCGGCGGCCCAGTGCGAGATGTCGATGAGCGCTGTGTCATTGTCTAACCGAGCCTGCTCGCGAAACTCGGAGGCGGGGTGATGACGCAGGTCGCTGGTCACAAACACATCCGAGCCGCGAACCAACGGATTGCCCAACATCGAATCGCCCGCTCCGGCACAAACCGCCACGGTCGCGATGCTCCGCGCAAAGTCGCCGGACACCCGCACTCCGCCCGCGGTGGAGGGCAATACCGCCGCGATCGAGCGCGCGAAGTCTCCGAGGGTCTGTGGTGTTACACGGCCGACGATCCCGAGACCGCCGCCGAGGGGGTGCGCGACGAGAGGTTCGGTGTGGGTCAGCCCCAGAGCCGTCGCGAGCGTGACACTCGTGCCGGTCGGAACCCGATCGCCGTTCGTATGGACGGCGAACAGCGCACAGTCTGCGCGAATCAAGCGGGTGAGAAGCTCACCCTTGTAACGATCTTCCGCGATCGTCATGAGCCCCCGCAGTAACAGCGGGTGGTGAGCAATCAGAACGTCGTGGCCACCGTCGATTGCCTCGGACACTGTCTCGTGAGTCACATCGACCACCAGTAACGCCGAGGTGATGGATTGGTCCAACGACCCCGACACGAGACCGGAATTGTCCCAGTCTTCTTGGCCGAACAGAGGCCACTGAGAGTCCATGAGCGAGCCCAGTTCTCGCACGGTGATTGCCATAGCGTTGGTCAGTCTGTGCGAGCCGGACGACGGGAGCCGACAGCGGACACCACGAGTGAAAACACGAACGAGATGATGACAATTGCGGAGGGCACGATTAATGCGGCTGCCCCGGTGAGCCCGAGGCTCGCCGCGATGGGCGCAATTGATTCGCTGTACAGGGGTTCAAGGCCGGGCACCGCCCACAGCGTGAGCGTGAGTCCCACGAGAGTCAGAATCGACGACAACACCGTGTTGACGACCATCGCGCCCCCGCTCAGCCCGCGACGGGAAGCGATGGATGCTCCGGCCATCAGCCCGACAATCGACATGGCGGGAATCGACAGGAAGGCGGCTCCGGGCATAATTTTGCCGAGGTCCGTCAGAACCCCCAGTGCGTCGAGGACAAAGACCGTGACCGGGATAGCCAACACGAGTAGACGCACCCACACGCGGGGCGCATCCGCGTCCCCCCGAACCGTCACCATCGAGAGCGTGCGACCGACCAGTGCCGCGAGGAATACGACGGGGACGGAGAATACGACCACCCCGAATATGAAGGCGAGGTCGTTACTCGGAGCGACAAGATGCAGCGCCGGGTTCGATCCGACAAAAACTGAGCCTCCGCTGTCGTTCCCCATTCCCGCCACCAACACCCAGGCGGCGAAACCGATTCCGAGACCGAGACCGACATACAGCCAGAGGCCGTGGAGTTTGTTGGCGTCACGTCGAACCGCGGTCGCAGCGCCGGTTTCGACCGCCGCCAGGACAAGAATGACAATCGGAATGATCCCCGTTGCCAGCAGCAGGTTCTCTGGGCTCACCTGCATTTCGCTGTTGAGGTTAGCCACGACAGCGAGGTTGGTGAGGATGACAAAACCCGGTCCGACCGTAATGAATCCGGCCAGAAGTAAGATTGTTCCCCGAAACGGCCGCCGCGGCAGGGCCGCGAGTCCGAACCCTGCGGCAACGAGCAACGAGACAACGAGAACAGTGAGGTGTGCGTTCGGGGCCACGGTGGCGATCACGGACGTCACCCCCGGGATCGAGGCGAGTTGGAGCCCGACCCCCTCGGTTGTTGCGAGGAGAACGCTGACGAAACCTGCAAGAGAGAACACCGCGAGGACCGTGACCTGAACCACGCCGCTCGTCGGTCCGAGGACACGACCGAGAGCGGCGGTCCACGACAAACCGTGTCGCGCCGCGGTAGAACGCGCAAGAAGCACGAGGGGGACAATCGACACAATCGCAACGAATAACACGACCACGCCCGACGCCCCGAGGAGTGAGCCGACCAGTTCTGGGGCGGGTGAGCCGAACGCAGTGAACACCGCCGAAGAAACGGGAACAATCGCGGCGACGATCGCCGAGAGTGCGAGCACCGCAGCCCAGCCCCGATAACGCCCGTTCGGCGCGGGTTCGGCGGCCTCCGCCGATTCCACGACGCTCGCCGCGGAGGTGGGTGGCGCCGGCGCTGTGGGTGGTACCGGCGCGGCAGCCGAGGCAGATTCAACGGTCTGAACCGGCGCGGCAGATTCAGCGGGGGTAGCGTCAACCGAGTGCGCTGATGCGGTTACCGACGATTCCCCGAGGGTGAATTCCTGAATTTCCGGGTCAACATCCGCAAACCGAATCTTCAATTCCTCGAGCAACGGTGCCGCTTCGCGGGGATTCGCCGTGCGAAGGGTGGCAACGAAACTCCGAGCGGTGCGCAAATCGTCCTCGCGCAGGGTCATCTGCGAGTCGAGAAGGAGAATTTGCTCGGAACTGGACATGTCTTGGGCTTCGGCGAACGCCCCCGCGATTTCCTCCTCCGTCATGGATCGACGGGTGGGCACAACCAATCGCGCGGGTGGTTCCGGTTCTCGGAGGCTCGGCTGACCCGTTTCCACCGGCGGAAAAAAGTTGACGTCCGCCGCGGAGGGAATAGGAATGCTTCCAACGGCGGGTAATACGGGCAGGAAATCGTCGTTCTCTGGCGTGGCGGCAACAAACGACGACCGTCGGGGACGGCCGAAGAAATTCTTCTCTTTGTCACTGTCCGAAGCCATGTTTACACCTTAACGCGATTACCGAGATAAATCGGGGATATCCGCGGCACGCCGTGGCATCGTCGCCACGGCAACCCCAGCAACCAGCAACCCCACACCCAGCCAGCCAACGGCGGGAAGCGACTCCTGCAACACGATCACCGCGAGAATCGTCGCGAAGACGGGTTCCAAGAGTGTCACCAGGGTGACGAGCGATGCGCTGGCACGGGTCAACGCATAACCAAACAACAAATACGCCAATACCAGGGGCCCCAACGCGAGATAAACCCCGCGTCCGAGATTGGCGGGGTCGCTCACGAGCGGGCCGCCCGTGAACGCGAGAACGACCAACAGCGGAAGTGCTCCGGCACCGAACACAGCACCCATCGAGCCGCGAAACGACGCTCCGGCAGCGATGACCCGCGACCCCGCAACGGAATACAGGGCGTAAGCGACACCCGCGAGAAGAGCCAGCAACACACCCGACAGCCCCACTATGTTTTCCCCGCTTTTAGCGAAACCGACGAAAAACAACCCGGTCACCGCGATTCCCAGCGCGACGAACCATCGTTTCGCAGGCTTGTGTTTCGCGGACAGCCACTCAATCACCCCGGCAAATAGTGGGCCGGAACCGAGGGCGACAGTGTTACCCACGGCGACTCCAGCGTCCTGCATTCCGGCGTAAAACGCGAGCGGATAGACGAAAACACCGATGCCGCCAAGCAGAATCCAGCGCCGAGCAGCGGGGATGGCGATTGCGCGTCGTACGGCGGGCCAACTGATTGCCGCCAGCAGGATTCCACCGACCCCCATGGTGAACGAGCCGATGGCAAAGGTCGAGACATCGGGCGTCATTCCGGCGGCAACGACTCCCGTCGTACCCCACATCAAACACGCGATGACGAGAGCGGCAAGAGCAGAGCGAGACATTTAGCCCATCGTACGCGCAATGGTCTCGACCAGTGCGGGTCGCAGCGGATGTTCAGGCTCAATCCCACACGTCGTCGACGCGATGTCCTCCGCGGTTGCGGTGGCTCGCAGCCGTTGCAACTCAACCGATTCCGCATCCGCCGGAACATCGAAGTACAGGGCCGCCTCGATCACGGCGAGCAACGCGGCCGGAGACACTCCGCTTTCCGCGAGTGCAGCCGCGGGTGCAACCAGTCGCTCGTGACGAGACAGCTTCCGAAGCGGTTGCCGCCCAACCCGCTCGAGTTCGTCGTTGAGCTCGGGGTTTCGAAAACGTTCGAGCGTGCGTGCTGCGTACCGTCGCTGTTCCGCCGCGTCGATACCGTGTCGAGCGACGAGCACGTGTGTGGTCTCAGCGAGTACCGCGTCTACCGTGGACGCCACGCCGTCATCCGCCAAAGCCTCCGCGATGTGGCTAAATCCCGCTCGCAATCCCAGGTAGGCGATCGAGGCGTGCCCGGTGTTGACCGTAAACAGTTTTCGGTCGATGTAGGGCGCGAGGTCGTCAACAAAATGGGCGCCCGACAGTGCCGGTGGGCTGCCGCCGAACGGGGTCCGGTCCACCACCCATTCACTGAAATCTTCGACCGTGACATCAAGCCCAGCATCACCAGCCTGCAGCGGGATGATGCGGTCGACGGCGGTATTTGCGAACTGTGCACGCGCAAGCTGGTCGGGCGACGCGTGCTGGGCGACGAAGCTCCGCAAAGTATCCGACGCGCCGATTGCGTTCTCGCACGCCATCACCGCCAGCGGAGTAGGGGTTGATCGGGCGGCGAGGCCGCGCGCAATCAACGGGGCAACAAACTCGAGGATTCGGGGGCCGACCGCGGTGGTCACAATATCGGCACCGGCGATGGCCGACACGACCGCCTCGGGGTCGGTGCGCGAGTTGATTCCGGAAAAGTTCGTGACGGTGTGGACCCGCCCTTCGGCACCGGTTTCGATCACCCGATAGGACGCCGCCGCGGTGACTGCCGCGATCAGGGAGTCGTCGACATCGACAAAGATGACGTGGTGTCCGGCCTGATGAAGGGAAAGTCCGATGAAACCGCGCCCGATGTTGCCGGCGCCGAAATGGACCGCGGTCATGAGGCGCTAAGCCCCAGCCTGTCCAACACCTGTTTCGGGGACGAGGCCTGCTGCAGGTCCTCTACGGCGGTCAAATCGCTGAAAACGAGGGCAATGGCACCGAGAACCTCAAGGTGGCTGTCGCCTTTTCCGGCAATCCCGATCACAAACCGGACGGGATGCCCACCCCAGTCGATGTCGTGGTCGTACCGAACAACCGCGACCGCAGAGTGGTGCACCTCGTCTTTGGATTCATTGGTGCCGTGGGGAATCGCGAGCAGGTTCCCCATGTATGTGGAAACCGAGGATTCACGCGCGAACATGGCCGTGACGTAGTCCGCCGTTACCGAACCGGTGGAGACAAGCAACTCCCCCACTTCGGCAATCGCTTCGTCTCGGGTCGTTGCCGTCCCGTGAAGTCGGATGCTGTCTGCAACCAATACGTTCATCGCGCGAATCCTCGGTCGTCGCTAACCTACGCTCGCTGAGACCGGAGGGTCTCAACAACCTCGTCATATTTCGGAGTTGCCATGAAGTTATCCACCGTGACGTGAACGGCGTCGGGAGCCATGTTGCGCGCCCGATCCGTCAGACCAGAGTGAGTAATGACGAACTCCGCGTCGGTCGTCAAGTCGGCAACAGCCCTGTTGACGACGGTGACGTCGGTGATTCCGGCGGCCTTCAGCTTGGTGCGAAGGAGCGTTGCCCCCATCGCGCTGGAGCCCATCCCGGCGTCACACGCAAAGATGACGGTGTGGGTGAGGTTAGCTGACATGGATTATCCCTTGTTTGCCTTCGACTGAGCCTGAGCGGAAGCCAGTTCGCCGCCCTCAGCTTCGAGGTCGCCCTTACGCGTGGCACGAACAACGATACCCGCGATGAGGAACGCGACGGTCGCCGAGAGGATGACCGACAGGATGACACCGACGTACGCAGTTGCGGGCGTCTGGATCAGCACGGCGAAGATCGAACCGGGTGATGCCGGTGCGCGAAGCCCACCGCCAAGTACGAGGTTCGTTGCAACTCCCGTTGCGCCACCCGCGATGACGGCGACGATGAGTGCCGGCTTCATGAGGACGTAGGGGAAGTACACTTCGTGGATTCCACCGAGGAAGTGGATGATGATCGCTCCGGGAGCCGACGCCTTCGAAATACCAACTCCGAAGATGGCGAACGCAAGGAGGATTCCAAGGCCGGGGCCAGGGTTTGCCTCGAGCAGGAACAGAATCGACTGTCCGCTTTCCTCCGCAGCGATGGTTCCGAGCGGCGTCAGAACACCGTGGTTGATCGCGTTGTTGAGGAAGAGGATCTTCGCAGGCTCGATGAGGAGGCTTGCAAGAGGAAGCAGTCCACTGTCGATCATGGCCTGAACACCCGCGCCGAGTGCGTTGGAGATGCTCGTGACGACGGGTGAAATTCCGAGGAATGCACCGAGCGCCAAGAGTCCACCGACGATACCCGCCGAGAAGTTGTCGACGAGCATCTCGAAACCGGCGCGAACCTTGCCGGCCCAGATTCCGTCAACCTTCTTCATGAGCCAGCCGCCGAGCGGTCCGACGATCATGGCACCCATGAACATCGGGATGTCGGTCCCAACGATGACACCCATGGTTCCGATGACACCCACGACACCACCGCGTGCACCGTAGACGAGGCGTCCACCGGTGTTGGCGATAAGCAAGGGGAGCATGTAGATGATCATGGGGCCGACCAACGCGAGGAAGTTGAGTCCTCCGTTGTTCAGTGCGTTCCCATCAGCGTCTACCGGGTTTGCACCCAGCCCAGGGAGCCATCCGGTCGGGATGAAGAAGGCCGTGATGAGGCCCCAGGCGATGAATGCTGCGATGTTGGGCATAACCATGCCCGAGAGGAAGGATCCAAACTTCTGAACCCCTACTCGTAGCGATGACGAAGTCGTCATTGACTCGCTCCTTTTCTGTGTTTGAGTTGTGTTACTGAGTGAACGCACCGGACACCGCTGCTCTGGCCTCCGCTGAGTTCCTCGCCGAGAGGGCTCTCTCGGCAAGTGTGCGCGCTTCGACAAGCGTGAAACGCGAAATTTCTGCTCGCACGTCGGCGAGTGCAATCGAGGACATCGAGAGGGATGTGACGCCCAGCCCGATCATCACAACGGCCAGCATCGGGTCCGCAGCGGCTTCTCCGCACACCCCGACCGGCTTTCCGGACGACTCACCCGCAGCGCCGACCTCGCGAATGAGCCGGAGAACCGCGGGGTTCCAGGGGTCCTGCAAATCAGCGACTGTGCCCAGAAGTCGGTCCGCAGCGACCGTGTACTGAGTGAGGTCGTTCGTCCCGATCGAAACGAAATCAGCAACGGCCAGGATTCGATCAGCCAACAACGCGCTCGACGGGACCTCGATCATCACGCCCGCCGCCGCAATTCCGGCTTCGCGGCACATCCCGACAAACTTTTCGGTTTCATCGACGGTCGCGATCATCGGAGCCATCACCCAGACGTCGGCTGAGGACGAAGCCGCTGCGCTCGAAATCGCGGTGAGTTGATTGCGAAGAATCTCTTCGTGGGCGAACAGTGCCCGAATACCGCGACGCCCCAGCGCCGGATTTTCTTCACCGTCATCAGTGAGGAACGGTAGCGGTTTATCGGCTCCCGCGTCGAGTACGCGAACGACGATTTTCTGGCCGGCGAACTGTTCGAAGACCGCAACGTATTCCGCGTGTTGAACATCGACGGACGGTGCCGTTTCGCTGTCGAGGAACAAGAATTCGGTGCGAAACAGTCCGATGCCTTGCGCGCCGGCCGCCACCGCTGCCGCCGCAGAGGTGGCTGATCCGATGTTGGCGAGCAGCGCGACCTCGTGCCCGTCGGCGAGCCGCCCGGGACCGACGACGTTGTCGCGCGCCGCGATTCGAGCCTCGGCTTCGGCGAGTGCTGCGTCGATGCGTTTGGCGGAAGGGTGAACCACGAGTTCCCCTCGACGAGCGTCGACCAGAACAGCATCACCGTCGGAAAGGCGGTCTGCGCCGTCGACCCCCACAATCGCGGGTAAGCCCTTTTCACGCGCCAGGATTGCGGTGTGAGATGTTGGTCCGCCGTCCGATGTCACCAGCGCCTGAACGATGTCGAAATTCAAGAGAGCCGTATCCGCCGGTGCGAGGTCACGCGCAACCAACACAAACGGCGTTGTTGATTGCGGGACGCCGGGTGCTGCGACGCCCATGATTCGGGCGATCACCCGATTCGCTACGTCACCCAGGTCGCCGGCACGTTCCGCCATGTATCCGCCGGCCGACTCCATCATCGTCGCAAACCCGGCGAAGGCGTCAAAGACGGAACGCTCGGCGGTGCCGCCGTCGTCAATCCGAGCCGTCACGTCCTTTAGGAGCAGGGCATCGTCAGCCATGAGGGCGAGTGCGTCGAGCACCTCTTTGGCGACACCTCCGGCAACGCTGCCGCGCTCGCGCAGGTCTGTTGCCGTTTCTCTCAGTGCGGTTGTTGCCCGCTCGAGTTCGGCGGCCGGGGTCAAGGCGCTTGCCGTTGTCGGTGGTTCGGGCAGAGGGTCGGGCATCCGCCGAACAGAACCCACCACCAGCCCACGGCCAACGCCGGTGCCCGTCAGGATGTGTTCGGTGGCCGTCATGTCGCGTCGTGATCTGTTTCGAGGAAGGCAACGAGCGAATCGAGAACCGCGTCGGAGTTGTCTCCTGTGGCAGTGAGCGAGACCGTGTCACCCTGATTAATCGCCAACGAGATGACCCCGAGGATACTGCCGGCGGGGGCATCGCGCCCATCCTTGTGGATGGTCACGTCGAGTCCCGAATCGTTGACGGCCTGGACAAACAGTGCGGCGGGTCGGGCGTGAAGTCCGTGACCGGAGGCGATTGTTGCGCTGCGTGTCGTCATGATTGCTGCTCCTGCGACGACGCGAACGCAGCAGTCAAGTCCGTCTCACCGCGCCCACTCTCGAGAAACTGGGAAATTGTCTGCAACGCGTTCTCTGCTCCGAACCCTCCGGTTACACCGTCGGCGAGCACGACAAATCGAATCCCGCGTTCTGACAACGACTCGCAAAGGGTGTCGGTGGCCACGTGGTGGCTCACCGCAACGACCTGATCGGGTCGGGCAACGATCGTCTCAACAGACGCGGGAGTGACATCCCAATCAAACCCCGCCTCGGAAGAGAGCACAGTCAAGCGCCGGGCGAGGAAGGTGCTGGACGCACCCGCCACACACACCACGACCACCTGGATCATTGCGCCCTCTCCGTTGAATGCCCCCACTGTGGCATCTTTTTCCTCCGCAGAGGAGCGTTTCAGGCATAGAAGTTTTTCCGCACCTGCGGAAACGTTTTTCCGATTGAGTATCGTTGTCACCAAATGAGTGACAAGTACCTCACCCTCCTGGATCTGCTGCGGGCCACCGACGAGTGGCAGACCGCGGCGTCCCTCGCGGAACGAATGGGCGTCACCACACGGACGGTTCGCTCCTATGTTTCCGCTGCGAAGTCCGTTGCTCGAACCCACGACATCATCAGCGCCACGAGTGCCGGCTACCGATTGAACCGCGACGCCTACTTTGCTTACCTCGCCGCAATAGAAAATAAACCCGATTCCATCCCGTCAACACCGCGGGAGCGGGAACATCACATTGTGTACCGGTTGTCGTCGAACACCACGGGTCTCTCTATCGAGGCACTTGCCTCGTCGCTCCACGTCTCGACCGCGACCATCGAATCCGACATCAAACGAATTCGGACCACGGCCGTCGAGTCCGGGGTCGCCGTCGATCGGGTCGACAACATCGTCGCGTTGCGGGGCGAAGAGTCACAACTTCGTCGGTTGCTCTCCAACGTGGTTCACGACACCGCGACCTCTGGACTCTTGAGCCTCGACACCATCGCCCTAAGGTTTGAAATCCCTTCGCTCGTTGATTTCAAAACGGACCTCATCGAACGACTCGATTATCACCGTTTCTTCATCAACGAATACGGGATTGATTCCGTTCTTCTTCACCTGGCGATCGCGGTCGATCGGGTCCGCAACGGGCAAACCCTGCCGGAAAAGGACTTTGTCGTTGACACCGACACAGCCCTCGTCGCGGGGATTGTTCGTGAACTCGCCAAACGACACTTCGAGCTCGACCTCGGCGCACGCGAGGAGTGGTACCTGGCGCGCCAGCTCGCTACCCGCATCATCACACCGAGTACCGAGTCGACATCGGCCACAGCCCGTGCCGATGCGGTCGACCTGGAAACAACCACTCGAGCGATGGACCTGGTCTACGACGAATACCTCATCGACCTTCGCAACGACGACCTGGTTGGCAGGCTTGCGCTGCACATCGGTCACCTCGTCACTCGCGCCAGTTTTGATTCACCGTCGCGAAACCCGCTCCAGAAATCGATCAAATCGTCGTACCCACTCGTGTGGGACATCGCGGTGTTCATCGCCTCGACCATTCAAAAAGAACGCCGCATCACGATCGACGAGGACGAGATTTCCTACATTGCCCTCCACATCGGCAGCCACCTCGAGCGCCAGGCGCAAGCGAAGAACCGTGTGTCCGCGACAATCGTGAGTCCGTCCTATTACGACCTGCATATCGTCATGCGCGAGAGCATCGAAAAGATTCTCGGCACAGAAATCACCATCGAGTCGGTCATCACTCGCACCGACGTGCGGGCCAGCGACATCACGACCGACATCGTGATCACCACAATCCCGC
>JAULYU010000020.1:0-2991 GCA_032117735.1 Microbacteriaceae bacterium | reverse complement strand
CGTTCGGGCCTATCGCGCGAGCGGCGCCGATGTCGTCCTGGTTGGCGAAGCCCTCGTCACAGCGCGGGATGCCCAGAAAACCGTGCACGATTTCAGAGAGGTGGCGTGATGTCGTTACGCGATGAGCAAGGTCCGTACTTTGGCGAATTCGGGGGGCGTTTCGTTCCCGAGGCGCTGATTGCGGCGCTGGACGAGCTGGACGCCGCCTACCGGGATGCGAAGATCGACCCGATGTTCCAGGCCGAATTGGCCGAACTTCACCGCTCGTATTCGGGTCGCCCCTCGATCATCACCGAAGTGTCGCGGTTCGCCGCGCTCGCGGGTGGCGCGCGTATTCTGCTCAAGCGCGAGGATCTCAACCACACCGGTTCACACAAAATCAACAACGTGCTGGGACAGGCCCTCTTAGCCAAGAAAATCGGCAAGTCGCGACTGATCGCCGAGACCGGCGCTGGGCAACACGGTGTCGCGACCGCCACCGCAGCAGCGCTCATGGGGATGTCCTGTGTTGTCTACATGGGCGAGGTCGACACGGAACGACAGGCGCTCAATGTTGCGCGAATGAAGCTTCTGGGGGCCGAGGTCGTCCCCGTCAAACACGGTTCGAGGACGCTCAAGGACGCCATCAACGAAGCGATGCGCGACTGGGTCGCTAACGTTGAAACGACTCACTATCTTTTGGGAACGGTTGCGGGTCCGCACCCCTTCCCCGTGATGGTCAGGGACTTCCACTCCATCATTGGCGTGGAGTCGCGCGAGCAATTGCTCGCGACCGAAGGTCGGCTTCCGACCGCTGTCGTGGCGTGCGTCGGCGGAGGTTCCAACGCGATGGGGATCTTTCACGCCTTCCTTGACGACGATGTGGCGTTGTACGGTTACGAAGCAGCGGGTGACGGCATGGACACGCCTCGTCACGCGGCGACCCTCGGCCGAGGTCGTCCCGGCGTTTTGCACGGGGCAAAAACCTACGTGCTGCAAGACGAGGACGGTCAGACGGTCGAGTCCCACTCGATTTCAGCGGGTCTGGATTACCCCGGGATCGGACCCGAGCATGCCTGGCTGCGGGACAGCGGTCGTGCGACCTACTACGGCATAACCGACGCCCAGGCTATGCAGGCGATGTGGGACCTGTCCCGTACCGAAGGAATCATCCCCGCGATCGAGACCGCACACGGTCTTGCCGGCGCGCTCGATCTCGCACGCACACTTGCTCCCGACGACATCGTCCTCGTCAACAACTCGGGACGCGGTGACAAGGACATGGAGACCGCTGCCCGCTATTTCGGATTGATCGGTCCCAGCGCATGACCTCCGCGGTGGAGAACGTCATCGATCGCGCTATTGCGGACGGTCGAGGTGTTCTCATTGGGTATCTACCGGCCGGCTTTCCCTCCGTCACCGACTCGATTGACGCCCTCATTGCACTCGCCGAATCGGGCGTCGACATCATCGAACTCGGTGTTCCCTATTCCGATCCGGTGATGGACGGCGTCGTGATTCAAAAGGCGACCACCGCGTCTCTCGAAAACGGTTTTCGACTCACTCAGTTGTTCGACATTATTCGCGCGGTAACGGCGAGGGTTGCCACACCGATTCTGGTGATGACCTACTGGAACCCCGTCGTGCAGTACGGCGTGGACCGTTTTGCCCGCGACCTCAAGGCAGCCGGCGGGGCGGGGCTCATCACCCCCGACCTGATCCCCGACGAAGCCGCCGAATGGCTCGCCGCCTCGGACACGCATGGACTCGACCGCGTCTTTCTCGCTGCGCCGTCGTCCTCAACCGAACGACTGGCCTCCGCCGTGTCGAATTCGCGCGGATTCGTTTACGCCGTGTCGACGATGGGCATCACGGGCGCCCGCGAGGATGTCGACCACGCCGCTCGCGTCTTGGTCGACAGACTCAAGGGTGTCGGCGCTCCGCGGGTGTGTGTGGGCGTCGGGATTTCCTCGGGAGCCCAGGTCGCTGCGGTGACCCGATATGCCGAAGGGGCGATTGTGGGTTCCCACCTCGTGTCGGCGCTGACCAACGGCGGCACCAACGGAGTCGCCGCCGCCACCCTCGAACTTGCGTCCGGGCTCGTCGCCCGAGCCGAATAGGCTGAGACTCGATGAAAGGAAACTCGTGAACCTCGCTAGCATCCCGTCACCTCCGCCCGAGTGGCAAGCCTTCCGAATCGGAGAATGGCTCCGCGGTCTCGGTGCCGACTGGGCAACCTTTGACCTGACGATTCACTCCTACGCTCTCTGCATTTTGCTCGGAATTGTGGTCGGACTGTTCATCACCAATCGCCGCCTCGTGGCGCGAGGGGTCGAGTCGTGGCTCATCCTGGACATCGCGCTGTTCGCCATCCCGCTCGGCATCATCGGCGGGCGCGCTTATCACGTCATCACTCATCCCTCGGACTACTTCGCGGGCCAGGACATCATGACGGTGTTCTATGTGTGGGAGGGCGGCCTCGCGATTTTCGGTGCGCTCATCCTCGGCGCCGTCGGCGGTTGGATCGGCTGTCGCATGAGCGGGCTGCGGTTCACCGCCCTGCTCGACGCCATCGCACCCGGTTTGATTGTCGCCCAGGGCATCGGTCGTTTCGGAAACTACTTCAACCAAGAACTCTACGGCGGACCGACGGATCTGCCGTGGGGTCTCGAAATTGACGCGACAAACCCCGCGTTCCCGCTCGGGTTGGCTCCGGGCACCCTGTTCCACCCGACGTTCCTCTACGAAGCGCTCTGGAACTTCGCCGGTGCCGTCGTCATCATCTGGGTCGGTCGGAAATTTGCGCTGCAGTGGGGGCGCACCTTCGCGGTCTACCTCCTGTGGTACGGGGTGGGACGTGCGGCTATTGAAACTATTCGACTCGACCCGAGCGAGTCCTTCCTCGGTGTCCGCGTGAACGTCTGGGCCGCGTTCGCCGCGATTGCTCTCGGTGTCATCATTCTGTACGTCCAGGGTCGGCGACACCCCGGAATCGAACCCGCGGCGTACGTG
>JAULYU010000019.1:0-1579 GCA_032117735.1 Microbacteriaceae bacterium | reverse complement strand
CCAGCCGGGCACGTCGCCGCGGTCAGAGGGTTGAGAATTCGTTGTCGTCATGCCCCCAGCGTGTCGAAAGTCCGTCGCGTCGGCTGCCGTTGTCCACAGGGCTATTGATTCGACGTGCGCCGCGTGTCTCCGATTCGAACGGCGTAGAACACCGAGCCGGCGATGACCGCCACCGCGGCGACGCGGAAAACGATGTTGAGTGCAGAGATCGTGTCCGACATCGGGTTGTTCGCGAACTGGGCGTCCGACGCCAACGGGTCGTAGGCGATGACCAAGAGTGCGACCGTCGCGACACTCAGCACCATCGCCGCGAGCAGTGATCCCCAGGTGAGCACGGGAAGCCGCACCCGCCCGAGCGCCCACGCCAGAACGGTCAGCAGCGCCACAATGACAATCGCGGCACCCCCCTGCAGTGCGTCGACCCAACCGATCAAACTGAACAGGATGGCAACAATCTGAACCATCAAGGCGATAGTGAGGCGTAACTTCATGGGGTCCCTTCCGACACCACCAGTATTGCGCGAACCGACCGCCCCTCACAACGAGATCGACGTGAGCGCGGTGATTCCGGGAAAGATGGCCATGATGACCGTGACCGGGAGGATAAGAAAAACCAACGGGAACATCATCAGCGTCTCGCGCGCACTGGCCGATTCCAACAGCCGTTGACCCGCGGCGTGTTGTTCGTCGGCGGCGAGCGATCGGATGATGTCGATGAGGGGTGTTCCGTGTCGCCGCGCGATGTCCAGGTGTTCAATCAGTCGCGACCAGCCGACATGGCCGACGCGCACCTCGCTCGCGTGGAGCGCGTCCGAGACCGAAACCCCCAACCCGATTTCCGCGGTGATCTGGCGACACTCGTCGGGCAGGATTCCTCGGCCGCTGACCGCGATTCGTTCGAGTGCGTGCGGAATTGTCAAACCGGTCGACACGCACAACCCGAGAAGGTCGAGAACGGCCGGCAACTCGTCGGACACCGCGGACCGAGTACGTCCTCGCCGCGAGCCTCGAGACAGTAGGGCTCGGGGGACGAGGGCGAGGAGGGCGAGAACGCGGACTGCGGGATTGTCGACCACCGTGCTGCTGGATGGGGGAAGGCCGACGTCGCGAATGTGCGGGGTGAGCCGCGCGGCGAGCCGGGAAGCGGGCGAACCCGACACGAGAACGAACAACCCGAGTCCCAACAGAGCGCCGAGAGCGAGGTCAATCATCGAGCCCACCCGTCAACCACCGCCGGGGTTCTCGCAGAGAACCCAGCGCCGTCATGACGAAATAGGCGACGACGGTGGCACCCGCCGACACGACGATCAGGACGCTTCCCGACGCGGACGCATAGGCGTCTCGGTTTTCGGGGCGACTCGCCAGTAACGCCAGAACCACCCACGGAGCAACCACGCCCAGCGTCGCGGCGTGTCGGACCCAGGATTGTCGAGTTCGCGCCTCGTCGCGTATCCCCTGTTCTTTCCGAATGGAGCGCGCGAGTTCGGACAAGACGGCCGGAAGTTCGGTTCCCCCGAATTCGCGGGCCACGACGAGTGATTCGACGACGCGATCGGCGATGGGGTCCGCGAGCGCGTGT
>JAULYU010000018.1:0-5228 GCA_032117735.1 Microbacteriaceae bacterium | reverse complement strand
GGCTCGGTGACGTCGAGCCCCGCCCCCCACAATCGGTCGTCACGGAGCGCATCGACGAGGGCGTCCTGGTCGAGCAGCGCTCCTCGGGCGATGTTGATGAGAACGGCGTGAGTTGGCAGCAACTCGAGCTGTGCTCGGCCGACAATGTGTCGGGTTTCCGCCGTGGATGCCGCCGCGAGCACCACGACGTCCGCTCCGGGCAAAACCGAGTGCAACTCCGCCGCGGTGACAGTGCGACCCGCCCCCGCGAAGGGTTCCGGGGATCGGCGAACCACAGTGACCGACACCCGGAACGGAGCAAGGAGGCGAATCAGTTCGGCGGTGATTCCTCCGGCGCCAACCACCACGACGTGATTGCCGTACAGCGACAAACCGGTTCGGTCCTTCTGCCAGTGTGCGTCGCGTGACTTGGAGGGGATTTCGCGTTGGAGCGCAAGGATGAGCGCGAGAGCATGTTCCGCGACGGGCTCGCTGTAGGAGCCTTTAGCGGAGGTGAATATCGGTGCGGTGTCGTGGTCCAACTCGGCGAACAGGTCCCGAAACGCGTCGACACCCGCCCAGGGAAGTTGCACCCACTCGATTGCGGGATGGGCGCGAATAATCCCCGCGAGTTCGTCCGATCTTTTCTCGCTGAGCCACACCAGTCCTCGAGTTTCAGCCGACAACGGCGACACTGCTCCCCCGCCCGCGGTGACCGCGGCGACGAACATCGGGTTCTGCATCGGTTCGACGGCGACGAGGCCGGGAGTAGCCGAACGCACGGGGTGGACGGATGACGAGCCGGGCAGGTCGTGGTGTTGGTTGGGTCGATCGGGAGCCACGGGCATCGGGTCACTCCGTTCGAATCGATCGCCGGCGCGCTTCGAGTTCCATGATGCGGCGCTGAAGTTCGGTTCGTTCGGGGGCTCCCTCGGGCGTGCGCTGCAGGATGCTCTGGAAGTCGGTCCGCTGGCGAACAATGTCCGCAACGATGAGCGTCGTTCCGATGTCCACCACATAGGAGGCGATGTCGATGGCCGTCAGGCGCGCTTCTTCCGCGCGCCGCTCCGTCGCCTGCTCCGGGGTTTCCGTTTTGGGCTTCGGCAGTAGGGTCGGTCGAACGGGAATGTCCACCATCGCGAGTTCGGACACGAGCGGGTGCAGTTCCGGGTCCGACAATTCGATGACCCGCGAAACCCACGCCGGTGAGGCGAAGTCGGAAAAGGCCGCGATCATCGCGCCGTGAATCCGGCGAAGGGCGGGGTGACTGAACTGGCACGCCATGATGTCGCCGGCAAGGGCGAGACCCATTAGTTCGGGGTAGCGCAACAGCGCGACCATCACGTCGCGTTCGCGTTCGAATGCCGGATTCGTGCCGAGGGACGCAAACGTCCCGATGCTTCCCTGGTCCGACTCGACCTCGATGGTGACTCGGTTGTTGCTGGCCTGCATCGCCGCTCGGACATCAGCGGGTTCGACGCCCAGCCAGCCCGAAACCACACGGACGTATCCGTCCACCATCGAGCGGTCCTTTATCCCCGCAATGATCGGAGCGACCGCGCGCGTGGCGTGAACCCGACCCTCGACGGTGTCGAGATCGAAACCGAGCATCGTACGGCGAATCATGAACTCGAACAACGGCGTTTTCGTCTCGAAAATCGCCGCCAGAGCCGCGTTGCCCCGCTGCTGTCGCAGGTCACACGGGTCGAGCCCGTCGGGGGCAACCACGACAAAAGTGTTGGCGACGAACTTTGCGTCCTCGGCGAACGCTTTGCTCGCCGCTTTTTGACCCGCTTCGTCCGGGTCGAACGTGAAAATCACTTCGCCGCGACTGCGGGTGTCACCGGCATCGACGTCGCCGAGAACGCGGCGAATCAGTGAAACGTGATCGCCGCCAAACGCGGTGCCACAGGTCGCGACCGCGGTCGTCACCCCGGCGAGGTGACAGGCCATGACGTCGGTGTATCCCTCGACGACGACAACCCGGCGGTCTTTGGCGATGTTGCGCTTGGCCAGATCGAGCCCGTAGAGGACCTTCGCCTTGTGGTACACCGGCGTTTCGGGGGTGTTCAGGTATTTCGGACCGTTATCGTCGTCCCGCAGTCGACGCGCGCCGAATCCGATGGTCGCACCAGTGACGTCCCGGATCGGCCACACTAGTCGCCCGCGAAAACGGTCGTACACACCGCGCTCGCCTCGCGACAACAATCCCGCGGTTTCCAGTTCGACCTCGGTGAACTTTTTGGCGGTGAGGTGTTTGCGGACGGCGTCGAACGAATTCGGTGCGTAGCCGACGCCGAACAGATCGCACGCGGCGCGGTCGAAGCCCCGGCTGGTCAAGAAATCCCTTGCCATCGCGGCTTCGGGCGACGTCAGTTGGTCGATGAAGAACTCCTCCGCCGCGCGATTCGCCTCGAGCAAGCGGGACCGGTTCCCCGTGTCGCGTTCGGCCCCACCATCTTCGTAGGTGAGGGTGAAGTTGATACTCGCCGCCACTTTTTCGACCGACTCGGTGAACGTCATCAGGTCGATTTGTTGGAGGAATTTGTAGACGTCACCGCTTTCCCCGCATCCGAAACACTTGAACATTCCGACGTTGGGTCGCACGCTGAAACTGGGGGATTTTTCGTCGTGGAACGGACACAGTCCCTTGAGCGAGTCAGCCCCGCCGCGTTTGAGAGTGACATACTGACCGACGATGTCGGCGATGTTGGCGCGCTGTTTTACCTCATCGATGTCAGATTTTCGAATGAGTCCAGCCACAGCACCATTCTATGGAGTGGCCCGACAGGTTCGGCAGGCATAGGCGACTTACCTCAGGACAATACTGCCGGGATGCTGAAGAGGATGAACACACCCACTGACCATAAGACAGTCGAGAATAAAACCAAATACGCGACGAGGTTTTTTACTTTCATCACCGCCGTGACACCCAGCAGGAACAAGGCAACAGCAAACAGGGCCGTCAGCATCTGGAGGGTGTTGCTGTAACCGCTCTCGGTGTTCGACAGTTCCCAATACTCGTCACCGCTGGCCCACGTTTCGTCGTACGGGCCATAGAGAGCCGCCATGTAGGGAGCACATTCTGCCAGCTGACTCATTGGATCCTCAACAAAGCAGTTCCAGGCATCGGTGTACAACTCGTATGAACCGTTGTTTGTTCGAAGGTCCGAATAGAGGTCGTCGACAGCCACCCCATCAATGAAATGACGAACCTGCTTGTCTTTCCAGACGGTTAAGTCGTCTCGGTACTTCACTTCTGCCGTGACGAACATGTTGTTCGCATCGGCCAAAATCAGGGCGTATTCCGAACGAGCGTCATTAGCCCGGCCATCGTGGAGAGACGATTGCACCGCCGCCCACGCGGCGGTCGTCGACACCACACCCAACATGACGACAATCAACAGGTCTCGCGACAAGCGTTCCAAAAAGGCCTTCATTTTTGACTCTCAAACTTTCCTCAGGGGCGGGTTTCAGCAGAATAGCACCACGCGTTCGTGGTGCCTAGTGTGCCTAACCACCGAAAAATCGCGACGGGTTAGGTCGCGAGTCGCTCGTGCCAGACGAGAGCACTCTGGTCGGTCAGCGACGCGACCTGGTCAATCACCGCACGCATCGCGTCGGCATCGCTGGTTGCGGCGGTGAAGTCAGCGGCAAAGCCGGGTTCGAGGTGTTCCGTTTCGGTTGCGGCCAGGACCGAGCACAGGTCCGTCAGAATTTCGCGCTGGCGCGCATAGATCGGTCGGCGGGACTCGTGTGACATGACGTTCGCCGCGACAATCCCTTTGAGAACGGCGATTTCGGCTCGGGTTTCTGACGGGACGACCACATCGGCACCGAACCTCACGAGCGTTTCTGACGTCGCGTGTTCACGCGTGGCCGCGGTCGCTGAGGCGGCAAACCGGCCGATGAGCGTGGACGTGAGGTTTTTGAGTGCGCCCAGTTCTTGACGCGATCCGGTCCACGAGCCAACCCAATGGCGCAGCCCGTCAAGCCGATCGAATGCGCCGATGAGTTCATCGCGGGTGACCTCGCTGCCGATCCATTCGACCATCGAGTCAACAAGATCGTCGTGCGCGGTGCGGGACGACAGCGCCCGAACGTCTATGTAGCCGTTGACGATTGCGTCTTCGAAGTCGTGAACGGAATAACCGATGTCATCGGACAGGTCCATCACTTGTGCTTCGATGCACAATCGTCGCTCGACAGCGCCACGGCGGATCCAGTCAAAGATGGGACGGTCGGACTCGTAGACACCGAACTTGGTTCGTCCGCCCGGTTCATCAACACCCGATTCGACGGTCCACGGGTACTTGCACGACGCGTCGAGGCTCGCCCGGGTCAGGTTCAGACCGAAACTTCGCCCCGACTCGTCGAACACCTTGGGTTCGATTCGGGTGAGGACGCGGAGGGTTTGTGCGTTTCCCTCGAAACCACCGAACGGTAGCGCCCAATCGTTCAGGGCCGTTTCCCCGTTGTGGCCGAACGGCGGATGCCCGAGGTCGTGAGCGAGGCAGGCGGTATCGACGAGGTCGGGGTCGAGCCCGAGGCTCGCGCCGATTTCGCGTCCGACCTGTGCGACCTCCAACGAATGCGTCAAACGATTGCGGGCGAAATCGAGACCCGCCGTCGGCGACAGCACCTGCGTCTTGGCGGCAAGCCGTCTCAGTGCGCTCGAGTGGACCAGTCGACCGCGGTCCCGCGCGAAATCCGATCGCTCGCCCTTGGTGCCTTCGGGTACGGCTCGCTCGCGGTCGTAATCGGTATACCCGTTATCCCCCACTGTGGCTCGATTCCGTATCAACGAGTTCTCTCATGTCGCCACTGTTGATCTCGCGCGAATTGAGCCAACCGTCCGGCAACGACGGCCGTTTAGGTGAACCGGCCCGGCCGCGCTGGCCTTCGGCGTCAGCCCCGGGATACGGTGCGTCGCGGTCGAGGTCGGCAAGAATCTGGTCCATTTCGCTCAGGCTACCGACCAAGGCAAGGGCCGACCGGGTTTCTCCACCGACCGCGTACCCCTTGAAGTACCAGGCCACGTGCTTGCGGATATCGCGGCAGGCGTGGTTTTCATCCTCGAGGAACTCGACGAGCAACTCGGCGTGACGGCGGAAGGCGTCGGCGACGTACCCGAGATTCGGCGTGATCGTCTCGACCTCCTTGCCGAAAGCGGCCTCGAGGTCGGCAAACAACCACGGACGACCGAGGCACCCCCGACCGACGACAACGCCGTCGCATCCGGTCTCGTC
>JAULYU010000017.1:0-3141 GCA_032117735.1 Microbacteriaceae bacterium | reverse complement strand
CCAGCGCGCGGGTCTGCGCGTTGGTTCGGTAGAACACCGCGATGTCGCGGTAGGCCATCCCGCCGCTGTGCAGGTTGTCGATTTCGTCGGCGACGAACTGCGCTTCGTCGTGCTGAGTGACACCCGTGAAGCCGGTGATGCGGTCGCCGGGTCCGCGATCGGAAAACAATCGCTTGCTCATCGACGTGTCGAAGTTGTTGCCGATGACCGCGTTCGCGGCGTCCAAGATGTTTTGGGTCGACCGATAGTTCTGTTCCAACACCACGACATCGGTGCCGGGAAAGTCCTGTCGGAATTCGAGGATGTTGCGGATGTCTGCGCCGCGGAATGCGTAAATCGATTGATCGGAATCGCCAACGACCGTCAACGTCGCCGCGTCGATTCCGCCCTGTTCGTTGAACAAGACCGGCGGAGTTTCGGCGGGGGCGTGCTCGGGGGCGACGGGTCTCGTCAATTCGTGAATCAGTTCGTATTGGGCCTTGTTCGTGTCTTGGTATTCGTCCACGAACACGTGCCGGAAGCGTCGCTGATAAAGCGCCCGAACCTCCGGGAACGCTCGGAACAGGAACACCGTCTGCCCGATGAGGTCATCGAAATCAAAAGCGTTGGCACGGCGAAGTTCCTGCGTGTACCGCCGAAACACCTCAAGGAACATCATCTCGTTCGGGTCGTTCGGGTTCGCCTGGCTCGCGAATCCATCCACATCGATGAGTTCGTTTTTGAGACGTGACATCTTGGACAACACCCCGCCGGGCGTGAGTCCCATCGAGTCCGCCTCGAATTCCTTGAGGATCCGTTTAACGAGTGACTTCGAGTCGGCCGAGTCGTAAATCGTAAATGCGGCGGGGAAACCGAAACGGGCGGCTTCGTTCCGCAGGATGCGCACACACGCCGAGTGGAACGTCGAAATCCACATCCCCCGAGCTTCGTCCCCGATGTACATCCCGATCCGCTCGCGCATCTCGGCCGCGGCCTTGTTGGTGAAGGTGATGGCGAGGATTTGGCTCGGCCACGCTTCGCGTGTTTTCAACAGCAGGGCGATGCGCCGCGTCAGAACCGCCGTCTTGCCCGAACCCGCCCCCGCGACGATGAGCAGCGCCGGGCCGCGATGGGTCACCGCGCGTGCCTGTTGTGGGTTCAGCCCATCGAGGAGCGGTTCGACGGGATCGAGTGCGGCGGGAGAGTTCGACATGTGGGTTCGAGTTTACGCGTCCTCACCGACAGCGCCTCAGAGGTTGGTTAGAGTGACGACGTGACCGAGCCGAGTACGAAACCCCGCACCAATCCCACCGCGATTCTCGCCGTGATTCTCGGCGCGCTGATGTCGCCGATGGCGCTGCCACTGGGGTGGTTCGCCCGTGAACAGATTCGGCGATCGGGGGAAGGAGGGTCGCGCCTCTGCACGGCGGCCATGTCGCTCGGTGCGATCGCGACCGCGGTGTGGCTTGTCGGCGGCGCCCTGTTGTATTTGTGGTGGGCGTCGCTTTAGGTTCACAGGAAATTTTTAGAAAATCGCCCTAGTCTTGACATCGTTCACCAACACTTAAAGGAGTGTCCATGAATTCCAACCCCGCTTTCTCGCGCAGCGCAGCCTTCCGTCCCGGACAGGTCTCGCGTGCCGAACTCGAAGCGATGTACGGTCCGAACGCAACGAAGGCCCCGACGTCCGCCTCGGACGACAGCGCAACCCTCGAAGCCGCCTATGACCTGCCCGCCGCGACGCCCGGCCAGACCGGTCGAATGACCGTCGAAGACACCATCATCAAAACGATTCTGTCCTTCGCGGTTCTTCTCGTCGGTGCCGCAGTCGGCTGGACCTTCGCCTCGCCGCTCGTCCTGATTGTCGGTCTTGTCGGTGGTCTCGTGCTCGGACTCGTCAACACGTTCAAGAAGGTTCCGTCGCCCGGCCTCATCATCGCCTACGCCGTTCTTCAGGGAATCTTTGTCGGCGCCATCTCGATGATCTTCAACACCATGTGGGACGGCATCGTCACCCAAGCCGTAATCGGAACGCTCGGTGTGATTGGTCTCACCCTGTTCTTGTTCCTGTCGGGACGTTTCCGCTCATCGGCGCGCATGACCAAAATCGTGACCGTAGCCATGGTGGGCTACCTCGTCTACCAGATCGTGAACATGATCCTCATCGTGACGGGCGTGACCGGAAACGCACAGTTCGGCCTCAGCTCGATGAGCATCATGGGAATCCCGCTGGGTCTCATCATCGGTGTCGTCGTCGTGTTTCTCGCGGCGTACTCGCTGGTTCTTGACTTCGAGTCGATTCAGATCGGCGCCCAGCGCGGTGCACCTGCGGTGTACGCGTGGCAGGGAGCCTTCGGAATCCTGGTGACAGTCGTTTGGCTGTACCTCGAGATCCTCCGCATGCTGGCGATCGTCCGCGGTAACGACTAACAACTGCCAACGGAAAAGGCGCCGAGCGATCGGCGCCTTTTTCTTATTCCCACTCGATGGTGCCGGGGGGTTTCGACGTCACGTCGAGCACGACGCGGTTGACGTCCTTCACCTCGTTGGTGATGCGATTCGAAATCTTGGCGAGCACGTCATAGGGGACGCGGGTCCAGTCCGCGGTCATCGCGTCTTCGCTCGACACCGGACGCAACACAATGGGATGGCCGTAGGTGCGGCCATCGCCCTGTACTCCGACCGATCGAACCTCGGCCAAAAGCACGACGGGACACTGCCAGATCTCGCCGTCGAGACCCGCGGCGGTGAGTTCGGCCCGCACGATGGCGTCGGCGGCGCGCAGAATCTCGAGCCGCTCGCGTGTCACCTCGCCCACGATTCGAATCCCGAGACCGGGTCCGGGGAACGGCTGGCGACCGACGATAAGTTCGGGCAGTCCAAGGTCACGACCTATCGCCCGAACTTCGTCCTTGAACAATTCGCGCAGCGGTTCGACCAGTTCGAACTGCAGGTCATCGGGAAGTCCGCCCACGTTGTGATGCGACTTGATGGTCGCAGTCCCACTTCCACCACCGCTTTCGACAACATCGGGATAGAGCGTTCCCTGCACGAGGAATCGCACCTTTTTGCCCGCGTTCGCCGCTTCGGCGACGAGGTCGGCTTCGGCGGTTTCGAATGCGCGGATGAATTCCCGACCGATGGTTTTGCGCTTCTCTTCGG
>JAULYU010000016.1:0-9889 GCA_032117735.1 Microbacteriaceae bacterium | reverse complement strand
ATCGGAAAGCCATAGGTGTCATGGAGCAGGAAGGCGGTATCGCCCGGCAGAGTCGTCGCCTTGGCCGACTTTTGTTCGGAAACCGCGAGGTCGAGAATGTGTGTCCCGGACACCAGGGTTCGAAGAAACGCCTCTTCTTCGGCTACCGCGGTCCGTGCGATGCGGTCGTAGTGAATCGCCACGTCCGGATAGGACTCGCTCATGGCATCGCGAGAGGCGGCGAAGAGTTCGGTGAAAGCGGGAGCATCCACGCCCAGGAGCCTCATCGCTCGAACCGAGCGCCGCAGGAGTCGCCTCAGAATGTAGCCGCGCCCCTCGTTTCCGGGCATGACACCGTCACTCATGAGCATGAGCGACGAACGAATGTGGTCTGCGACGACACGCATTCGCACATCGTCGTCGTGATCCGCACCGTAGGAGCGTCCCGACATCTCCGCAGCGACGTCCAAAACCGGACGCACCTGGTCGATTTCGTACATGTTTTCGACACCCTGCTTGAGGAACGCAACGCGCTCCATTCCCATGCCGGTGTCGATGTTCTTCGACGGTAGTTCTCCGACGATCGTGAATTCCGTTTTCGACGTCACGTCCGTGATGAGGTACTGCATGAACACGAGATTCCAAATCTCGATGTATCGAGTGTCGTCTACCGCGGGTCCGCCCTCGGGACCGTAACGGGGTCCTCGATCGAAATAGATCTCGGAACAGGGACCGGCGGGTCCGGCCTGGCCGGTCGACCAGAAATTGTCGGTTTTGCCGAGCCGTTGAATCCGGTTTTCGGGGATACCCGCGACCTTTTTCCACAACTCGATCGCTTCGTCGTCCTCTTCGTAAACCGTGACCCACAAATCCTTTTCCGCGAAGCCCAGTCCACCATCTTTTTCGGAGGTTGTCAGCAGTTCCCAAGCGTAGCCAATCGCGCCTTCCTTGAAATAGTCTCCGAACGAAAAGTTCCCGTTCATCTGGAAAAACGTGCCGTGACGAGTGGTTTTCCCGACCTCCTCGATGTCGAGTGTGCGGATGCACTTCTGAACCGAGGTCGCCCGGGCGAACGGTGCGGGAACCACGCCCGTCAGGTAGGGAATGAAGGGGACCATTCCCGCAACGGTGAACATGAGGGTCGGGTCATCCGACACGAGGCTCGCCGATGGGACAATGGTGTGCCCTTTGCCTTCAAAGTAATTCAGCCACCGCTGTTGGATCTCCGCTGTTTTCATCGACGGGTCCTAGGCCGCCGACGAATCATCCGCGACGACGCGGGCGCCAACACGCTCACCATTGATTCCGGTAGTGAACCAGGCGACTGATTTCATGACGACTCCTCTTTGTCTAGAAGTTTACGGGAACGAGAAAGGGGTGGGCTCGAAAGCCCACCCCACTCGGTTGGGCGTTAGCGCGCGGCGTAGTACTCGACGACGAGTTGAACTTCGCAGGTCACGGGAACCTCGGCGCGCTTCGGCCGACGAACGAGTCGCGCCTGCAGCTTGTCGAGTTTGACATCCAGGTATTCCGGAACCGCGGGAAGAACATCGCGGTGGACTCCGATGGCAGAGTCCTGGAACAGCGGGGTCGCCTCGGATCGTTCTTTGACGTGAATCATCTGTCCCGGCTTCACGCGGAACGACGGGCGGTCGACGAGTTGTCCGTCCACCAGAATGTGGCGGTGAACCACCATTTGACGGGCCTGAGCCGAGGTCCGAGCGAAACCCGAACGGAGGACGAGAGCGTCGAGGCGCATCTCGAGCAGTTCGACGAGGTTTTCACCGGTCAGACCCTGGGTGCGTCGCGCTTCGTTGAAGGTGTTGCGCATCTGGGCTTCGCGAATCCCGTACTGGGCGCGAAGACGCTGCTTTTCGCGAAGGCGCATGGCGAAGTCACCCTCGGATTTACGCTTGGTTCGACCGTGCTGTCCCGGGGGGAACGCTCCGTCGGCCATGAGACGCGCGGCCTTGGGGGTCAGTGCGATGCCGAGCGCCCGCGAGAGGCGAACTTTGGCGCGAGTACGATTTTTGTCAGACATTGATGTCCCTTTTCCTGTGTCAGAACGTTCGAAAAAACCCGCGAACGGGAAATGAATCAGAGGGCCTCGGATGCCGGCTACAGGCACCGTGCTCGTGAATTCGACGCAGCCGCGCATCGGACATCACCAGTGGTGAGTTGAGCCTAACAGAAACCTCGGGCGCACGCCATTCAGGAGCCACCCAGAATCGCGCGAATCCGTGCCAGCCGTTCACCGAGCTCTTTTTCCCGCCCGTGCTCGCTGGGACGGTAGTACTGTGGCGCATCACCGTCGCGATACGACTGGGGTGCGATTCCGCCCGGGACGGAGGGCGGATAGACGTAACCCGTCCCATGGCCGACCGTGCGGGCACCCGAATAGTGGGCGTCCCGGAGTTGGGGCGGGACCGCCTCAAAATTCCCTGCGCGAATGTCGGCAATTGCCGCATCAATCGCACCAATCACCGCGTTCGACTTCGGCGCGAGCGCAAGGTGAATCACCGCCTCAGCGAGCGGAATTCGACCCTCGGGCATCCCAACCAACTGAACCGCGTCCGCAGCGGCCACCGCGATGGTCAGACAGGACGGATCCGCCACGCCAATGTCCTCGGCTGCCAGAATGACGAGCCGGCGGGCGATAAACCGAGGATCTTCCCCCGCTTCGATCATGCGGGCCAGATAGTGAAGACCGGCATCCACATCGCTTCCTCGCACGGACTTAATGAATGCGCTGATGACGTCGTAGTGTTCGTCACCGGCACGGTCGTACCGCACGAGTGCGCGATCGCTCGCCTGCGCCACTATCTCGACCGTGACGAGCCCGGGCTTCCCGGCGGCGGTGGCGGCGGCGTCCAGCGTAGTCAACGCACGGCGGGCATCACCGCTGGACATGCGAACGATGGCTGCTCGCGCTTCCGCATCGACCTCCACTGCCCCCGCGAGGCCCAGCGGCGAATCGATAGCGCGGTCAATCACCACCGCGATGTCCTCGTCCGTCAGCGGACGAAGCGTCAGCAGCAGGGACCGGCTCAGCAGCGGTGTAATCACACTGAATGACGGGTTCTCGGTGGTGGCCGCAATCAGCGTGACCCACCCGTTTTCCACACCGGGCAGGAGCGCGTCCTGCTGGGCCTTGGAGAAGCGATGGATTTCGTCGAGGAACAACAGCGTTGCTCCGCCGCCATCGCTCATTCGGGCCAGGGCGCCCTCCATCGCATCACGGACGTCCTTGACGCCCGCGGTGACCGCCGACAACTCGACACAGTGCCGATGCGAGGCCGCCGAGATCACGTGAGCGAGGGTGGTTTTGCCGGTTCCCGCGGGACCCCACAGGATGAGCGAAACTCCGGCGGTCGACTCAGGTTCGGCCAGCGTTCGCAGTGGCGAGCCTTCCCCCAAGAGGTGTGATTGCCCGACGATGTCCTCCACAACCCGTGGCCTCATGCGCACCGCGAGTGGCGCAGTTCCCGAAAAAAACCCCGATTCGACCGCCATGGTCCCATGATAGGCGCGCACAACGGGATGTAACGGTTGTAAAACGGTAGGTACGGGGAGCGCTGGCGCTGTGTACGCTGATGGGGTGGTGAACAGCGAAACAACTTTTGGTCGAGTAGACGCCGACGGAACCGTGTGGGTCAAAGACGGTGACTGGCGAAGCGTCGGCCAGGTCGTCGACGCAAGTCCGGACGAGGCGCTCGCGTTCTACGTTTCGCGATTCACGGAATTGACCTCGCAGGTCAGCCTGCTCGAACAACGGGCAAAAGCGGGCGCTTCGGCGCGAGACCTGCTCGCCGCCGTGCAGAAACTCGTCGTCGCACTGACCGAAGCCCACGCGGTTGGCGATCTGCAGTCGCTGCGCCTCCGGGTCGGAACCGTCGCAGAATCACTCACTGAGCTCAAAGACAAACAGGACGCCGCCAACAAAGAAGCGGCCGCCGAGTCGCTTGCCCGACGAGTCGTTGTCGTTGAACGCATCGAAGCGATTGCGGCGCAGATCAACGGAACAATCCACTGGCGCAAGGCTCAAACCGAAGTCGCCCAACTGTTCGAGGCGTGGCAGACGGAACAGAAATTGCCCGTTCGGGTGCCTAAAAAGACCGCGGATGACCTGTGGAGTCGATTCAAGACGGCTCGACAGCTGTTCGATCGCGCACAACGGGCGTACTTTCAGTCGAAACAGACCGCCGACAAAGAGGCAAAAGCGGTCAAGACCGACCTGTGTGAGAAAGCGGAAGCGCTCGCCCCGAAAGGGGCGGACGGCATCGGAGCATACCGCGCTCTTCTCGACCAGTGGAAAAAGGCCCCGCGGGCTGCTCGCGCACTGGATAACCAACTCTGGGATCGCTTCAAGGCCGCCGGCGATGCGCTCTACAGCGCCGGAACAGCGGAATGGTCGGCGAACTCTGCGGCGAAAACCGCGCTGCTGTCTGATTTTGCCCATCTGCTCACCGAAAAGGACGTCACGTCCGCGCAGCGCGGTTTTCGCGAACTGCGCACCAAGTGGGACACCATCGGAAACGTGGCCAAGGCCGACGAACGCACGATCAACGACGGTTTCCGAGCAATCGAGCGCACTGTCCGCGCACTCGAAGCGGAACATCTCGATCGAACGAACCCGGCAAAAGTAGCGCTCCGTGAAGGCTTCGCGGCGCAGGTCGAACAGGCGATCGCCCAGCTGGAGGCACAGGCCGAAGCGGCCAAAGCAGCGTCCGACTCGGCGACTCTGACGAAAATCGAATCCGACATCGCATCCAAGCGGGAGTGGCTCGCAGCGATTAGCTAGCCCGCGTTGACGCGGTAGACGTCGTACACCGCGTCAATTCTGCGGACGGACGACAGCACACGGTCGAGGTGGGTTGTGTCCGACATCTCGAACACATAGCGGGACGTCGCAATTCGCTGTGCGTCCGTCTGCACCGACGCGGTAAGAATATTGACGTGGTGTTCGGCGAGCACACGCGTGATGTCCGAGAGCAACCCGGAGCGGTCGAGTGCCTCGACCTGAATGTGCACGCGAAACACGGTGGACGACGCGGTCGCCCACTCCACGTCGATCATTCGCTCTTGCTCGCCGAGAAAACCCTTGACGTTGGGGCAATCATCCCGGTGAACGCTCACACCGTTGCCGCGTGTGATGAATCCCACGATGACATCGCCCGGAACCGGAGTGCAACACTTTGCGAGTTTGACGAAGATGTCGGACGCTCCGCGGACCAGCACTCCCGAATCATTGTCGCGGTTAGTCGTCGGACGCTTCGTCGGCACGACGAACACGGTGTCGTCGTCGTGTTCGACCTCGTCGACGAACGCCATGATTTTTTCCAGGACGGATTGGGTGGAGACGTGCCCTTCCCCCAGCGCAGCGTAAAGACTATCGACGTTGTCGTATTTCAACGCGGTCGCGACCGACGCGAGGTTTTGCGCTGACAACACGCGATTCAGCGAAAGATTCTTTTTTCGGACGACCTTCGCCAGGGCCTCGCGCCCGTTCTCGATCGCATCGTCACGTCGTTCCTTCGTGAACCATCCGCGAATCTTGGACCGGGCGCGCTGGCTCGTCACGAAATTCAACCAGTCCTGGCTCGGACCCGCATCGGGGTTCTTGGAGGTCAAAACCTCGACCGTGTCGCCCGAACCCAGCTGTGTATCGAGCGGCACGAGTCGGCCATTGACCTTCGAGCCCATAATGCGGTGCCCGATTTCGGTGTGCACGGCGTATCCGAAATCGACCGGAGTCGCTCCCGACGGGAGGCCGACGACTTTGCCCTTCGGGGTGAAGACATAGACCTCTTTTGCTCCGATTTCGTAACGCAGGGTGTCCAGGAATTCGGACGGGTCCTCCGTCTCGGCCTCCCAATCCGTGATGTGGGCGAGCCACGCCATGTTTTCATCGGGCAGAATCTCGTCGCTGGACTTCGTTCCGAGTGCCTGTCGCTCTTTGTATTTCCAGTGAGCCGCCACGCCATATTCGGCGCGTTTGTGCATGTCGAATGTGCGGATCTGAATCTCGACCGCTTTCCCGCCCGGCCCAAAGACCGTGGTGTGGAGGGACTGATAGAGGTTGAACTTGGGAGTCGCGATGTAGTCCTTGAAACGGCCGGGCATCGGATTCCAGCGAGCGTGCACGGCACCGAGTGCGGCGTAACAGTCTCGAATGGAGGACACGAGAATTCGGATGCCGGTGAGATCGTAAATCTCTTGAAACTCGCGGGATTGGCGCACCATCTTCTGGTAAATCGAATAGTGCTGTTTGTGACGACCGAGAACCTGCGCCTTTACTCGCGCCGACTTCAAATCACCCGAGATTTCGTCGATGATGCTCTGCACAAATCGGTCACTTTCGGGTGTGCGTTCCGTCACCAGCGAATCGATTTCCACATACAGTTTGGGGTGAAGAACGGCGAACGACAGGTCCTCGAGTTCCCACTTGATGGTTTGAATACCCAAGCGATGTGCGAGCGGGGCATAAATCTCGAGGGTTTCACGGGCTTTTCGTTCCGCGGATTCGGACTCGACAAAACCCCACGTGCGCGCATTGTGAAGCCGATCGGCGAGTTTTATCAAAATCACGCGGATGTCCTTCGACATCGCGACCACCATCTTGCGAACGGTCTCGGCCTGCGCGTCGTCACCGTACTTGATTTTGTCGAGTTTGGTGACACCGTCGACGAGCAGCGCGATTTCGTCGCCGAAATCTCGTCGCACGTTGTCGAGCGAATATGTCGTGTCCTCCACCGTGTCGTGCAACAGCGCTGCAGCGATGGTCTTCGCACCGATGCCCAACTCGACCAGGATCTCGGCGACGGCCAGCGGGTGGGTAATGTACGGCTCTCCCGACTTACGCGTTTGCCCCTCGTGGGCTCGTTTTGCGATGAGATAGGCCCGCTCCACCACCGCAACATCGGCGCGGGGGTTCGTCTGCCGAAGCGCGCGAAGGATTCGCTCGAGTACCCCGCCCGTTTCCGAACGGGAAAAGAGCCGCGGAAACAGCGCACGACGCTGCTGAGCACCGGTGGTACTGGTCTCCGTCATCGCGCCTCCTGTTCCTTAGTGTAGAACAGGTGTGTTAGCGCACTGCCCCCGCGGCGTTGCGCTTCAGCTCGGGACGCGCTACGCGTCCCTGCTTGGTCGATTCGGATTCACCCGCGCGCAATTGCGCATACAGCGGCGCGGCGATGAACATGGTCGAGTACGCACCGCACAGGATTCCGACGAACAGCGCAAGCGCAATGTCGCGCAGTGTCCCGGCCCCGAGCAAGAGCGAGCCGATGAACAAGATCGCCGCGACCGGCAGAGCGGCCACAACCGACGTGTTAATCGATCGAACCAAGGTCTGATTGACCGCGAGGTTGACCGAATCGGCGAACGTTCGCTGCGACTCGTCGTAGGAAATCTCGGTGTTTTCGCGGATTTTGTCGAAGACGACGACGGTGTCGTAGAGCGAGTATCCCAGGATGGTGAGCAGCCCGATCACCGCAGCCGGGGTCACTTCCAACCCGAACGCTCCGTAGACAGCGATGGTCACGAGCAGGTCGTGGACGACCGCCACAATCGCCGCGACCGACATCTTCCACGTTCGGAAATACAGGGCCATGACGATACTGACGAGGACGAGGAACACGACGAGAGCTCGGAGGGCTTGACTCGTGATGTCGGCCCCCCAGGTTGCTCCGATGAACGACGACGTAACTCGCTCGACCGGAACCTCGTAGGCCTCGGCGAGAGCAACTCGAAGAGCGTCAGTGGCCTCGGTCGTCAACTGCTCGGTTTGAACGCGAACGGTAGAACCACCCACAATCGCCGTCTTGGGGGCGGCTACGTCGCCCGCCTCAGCGGTGACCGTCCTTTCGGCAATGGACACATCGACGACGGACGGATTCGAGATCTGAAACTCGGAGCCACCGCGGAATTCGATGCCGAAGGTGAAGCCGCCGCGAAGGACCGTCATCACGACCGCGACGAGAATCACCGCGGAGGACAACAGATACCAGGTCAGCCCCCTACCGATGAAGTTGAAGCTTGTCTCTCCCGTGTACAGCCGGTTCCCGAACTGGGTGATGCGACTCATTCCGAACCCCCGTTTTCCAACGCTCGACGTTCCGCGATTGTTTGGCGCTTGCTCGATTCGCGGGCGATGCTCACGCGCTTCGTTTTCGACACCGAGTCGTCGACCCGGAACTCTCCGCGGCCGCGGTACACCGCTCCGAGTCCACTACCATCGAGCCCCGTCAACGCGTGACCCGACGTGAAGTAGCGGGTTCGCGAGAGCAACTGCAACAGCGGATGGGTGAACAACACGACGATGAGGATGTCGACGACCGTCATTACGCCGAGCGTGAAGGCGAAACCGCGAACGTTTCCGATAGCCAGAACAAAGAGAACGATGGACGCCAACAGGTTCACCGCGCCGGAGACCAAGATGGTCCGTCGGGCTCGACGCCAGCCGGCTTCCACCGCGGAAATGAGCGTTCGACCTTCGCGAAGTTCGTCGCGCACGCGCTCGAAGTAGACGATGAACGAGTCCGCGGTCACACCGATACCCACAATCAATCCCGCGACCCCGGCGAGTGAGAGACGGTAATCGTTCGACTGCGAGAGGTACACGGTCACCAACAGCGTAAAAATCGCGGCAACGGCGAGCGATCCGATGGTGACGACCGCCAACATTCGGTACTGGAAAATCGCATAGAGGACAACGAGGGCGAGACCGATGAGTCCGGCGAGAATTCCGCTCTCCAACTGCGCGACACCCAGCGTGGGCGTCACGGTTTCACTGGATTGAACTTCGAACCCGATAGGAAGCGCACCGAACTTGAGTTGGTCGGCCAGCGCTTTCGCCGAGATTTCGGTGAACGAGCCCGAAATCACGGGCTTACCATCCGGAATCGCCGCGAGTGTTCGAGGTGCGGAAATCACTTTGCCGTCCAGAACGATGGCGAATTGGTTCAACACGCCCGGCAGCGACGTCAATCGAGTCGTGACGGCGCTGAAGGCCACGGTTCCCTCGGCGTTGAAGGTGAGGTAAACACCCCATTCGTTCGTTTGAGCGCCGTTGGCGCCAGCGAGGAAGTTGGCGGACGCATCCGACACCATGTCGCCATCGACTTCGACCGGACCGAGAATGTACTTGAACGACTGGTCATCGGCACAAATAACGAGCGGGAGTTTCGGATCGGCGGTGTTCGCACCCGAGGCGTCCAGCGCATCGCAGGTCTGATTGAGGTAGGTCGCGTACAACGCGGGAGTCACCCAGTTACGGTCACTCGCGTTAACCGGCTCGCCGGTCGGTTCGGGCCACACGGCCGGAGTCTCGGGCGTACCGAGGGTGTTGATGTCGGTTCCTTCGACGTTGATTGTCGGGTCGAGAAGGGCCGCGGCGACCAGATCGACCGTCGAGGCCTGATCCGTGACGAGGACTGGTCGGAACTCGAGCTTGGCCGACGAGCGAATACGGTCGAGCGTTGCCTGATCGGGCGTACCGGGAATCGACACGATGATGTTGGTGCCACCCTGTGTGGTGACCTCCGCTTCGTTCACACCCGTCGCATCGACTCGCTGACGAATGATTCCCACGGCCTGCGCGAGTTCTTCCTCGGACACCGCGGTCCCCTCGGCAAGCTGAGCGGTGAGAATGATCTGGGTTCCACCCTCGAGGTCGAGCGCGAGTTTCGGAGCCCAACTCTTGTTGTCAAACACCACTCCCGACGTGATGAGCGCTCCGAAAGCGGCGAAAATCATTAACAGCCACACCAGCGAGCGAATCGCGCGGGTTGAAGTACTCGACGTGGCCATGGTGAACTCGGGGACTAGGAGTTGGTGGGTTTAGCCGCAGTGGACTTGGCGGCGGCGGGTTTTGGTGCGGCCGACTTCGCGGCTGTGGTCGCCACCGGCT
>JAULYU010000015.1:0-4139 GCA_032117735.1 Microbacteriaceae bacterium | reverse complement strand
GGGCGAACGGTGACCGCGGAGTCGATTGTGTCGTGTTCGACCCCACCCAAAAAACGACCGGTAGTTTGGCTGACGCGAAGCGCTAATACACGCGTTGGGCGCCGCCCGAGGGTGACACCACGAACATCTCGGGTTCGACGATTTGGTCGTCGGCAAAGGCCTGGCGAACTTTTCGCTGGACGAACGACAGCGATTCCGTTGGCACGAGGGCAATGACGATGCCGCCCAGACCGCTGCCCGTCATGCGTGCACCCAGAGCGCCTGCCCGTCGTGCGGATCGGACTGCCCGAGCGCTGTGCGAATTTCGCACATCGAAGTCGTCCCTCATCGACAGGTACGAGGCAACGAGAAAATCTCCGATTGCCCGCGGTCCGTCCGACCACAACAGTTCGGCAACCTCCGCTACTCGGGCGTTCTCGGTGACCACGTGACGGACCCGCCGATACGTTTCCTCGTCCTGCGCTTCCCGCACTCGCGTCAAGTCATTGACGGCGAGGTCACGCAGAGTATCGACCCCGAGCGATCCGGCCGCCCGTTCACACGACGCACGGCGATCCTGGTTGGCCGACCCGCCGAGTGAGCGATGTCCTTCCGTCACGATGACGAGGAGTGCAAGACCAGCGTCGGTCAAGGCAAAAGGCACCACCGAGGCTTCGGCCAATTGGCAATCGACGAGCACCGCCGAATCCGTTTCCCCGAACATCGCCACCGCCGCGTCCACCATCGTCGTTGTTGTTCCCACCATGTTGTGTTCCGCTCGTTGGCAGGCGTGAACCAGTTCCATTCGTCCCAGGTCGACCTCCCACAGGTCATTCACGGCAACGGCCACAGCGCACGCAATCGCCGAAGTCGCCCCAAAATCGGGGCCCGTGGGGATATCCGAATCGATCACGATGTCTAATCCCGATGCTGCGCCATAGGAACCACCCAGTGCCCACAGCACACCCAGGGGAACGGCCGCCCAGCCACTCACGGACCCCGGAACACACCGAACCAGTTCGACGGTGGTCGTGTCACCGGCGGGCGAGACAACCCGCACCCGACCGTCATCTCGAAATCCGACGGCAACAACGGCGCTGAGGTTGATGGCGATGGGCAACGACAATCCCGCGTTGTAGTCGGTGTGGTCTCCGATGACGGTGATTCGACCGGGTGCGGCCCACACACCGTGAGGGTCTGTTCCCACCACCTCGGTGAACCGAGCCGTCACTCGATCGACAATGTTGTCCGGTTCACCCGTCGCCAGCCACGCCATTGCTTTAGCGTAACGCGTTGTGGTTTAGCTACGCGGGCGCATGTCAGCAACCATCGGGCACACGAACGGGTCCGAGTTGTTGCTCAGCCCCACCTTGTTCAGGTACACGATGATGGCCTTGTAGGACGAAATCAGGTTCATTTCGACCAGGGTGATGTTCTTGTCGTTGCAGTACGCCAGCACGATGTCGTGGGCGCGCTTGAGGTACGGGCGGGCCATCGAGGGGAACAGGTGGTGCTCGACCTGGTAGTTGAGTCCCCCCATGAGGTTGTCCTTGAGCCAGCTCCCGCGGATGTTGCGGCTCGTCACCACCTGTCGTTCGAAGAAATCAAGCTTTGCGTCGCGCGGGACGAGCGGCATGCCCTTGTGGTTGGGCGCGAACGCCGCTCCCATGAAAAAGCCGAACACCATCATCATGAAAACCCACAGGGCGATGGCCCACAGCCAGCCGAACATGGCACCCATGATGACGTACGGGGCGGTCTGGCGAACGACCATCAGCGAGAACTCGAGCGTGCGGATGCCGACCGGACGGTCTTTGCGTCCAATCGCGAGGAACGAATCGAGCAACAGGTCGAATCCGGTCAAAAACAACAGGAACGGAAACAGGTAACCCTGCCGGTTGGAAATCCAGCGCTCAACCCCACGTTTTTCATCGCGCGATTCGACCGTGAAACTGAGGACGCGGATCGCGATGTCCGGGTCTTCGCCGATGTGGTTCGGCTTTTGGTGGTGCTTGTTGTGCTTGCGCATCCAAAACCCGTAGGACAACCCCGCGAACAGGTTCGAGAGGAAGAGCCCCGTCCAGTCGTTCCACTTGTTGTTGCGAAAAACCTGGCGGTGTGACGCTTCGTGTGCGATGAACCCGAACTGGGCGCTCACAATCCCGAGCAAACCGGCAATCGCGAAAGCGGCGGGGATGATGAGGGAATCCTGTGCGCCGGATGCGCCGATGAATCCCCCCGCAGTCCACAACCCGAGCGCGGCAATCGACAAGATCACGAGTCGAATGACATAGAAACTGGGTTTCTTGTGAAGCAGCCCCGCTGCCTTCACCCGGGCAAGAAGTTCGGTGTAGTTCGACGTCGCGGGGGCAAGAATGGTTGCGCTCATTGTTCGAGTCTAGGGGGCGTTTCTATGAGAATCCCCTAGGGGAACATCACCCGCTGAACGTGGCGAACAACCCCATGCCGAGTCCGAGTAGCGCTCCCCACGCGATGACCTCCATTACCGAGCGTCGGAACCGAAACAGCGCAATCGCGGCCAGGAACGCGATCATGACTGCGACGGCATCGAGTGCCTGGTTTGTGGGGAGAAAGACGTTCTGCGCGAACAATATCGCGAGGCTCAACACCACGCCGACGACAGCCGCATTGATGGCGGTGAGTGGGCCGGCGAACGCCGTGCGATGCCGTGTCGCCTCGACGTATGGGCCACCGGCCAGGATGAAAAAGAACGACGGTAAGAATGTGAACCAGGTCGCGACAAGGGCCGCAAGAATCCCGGAAACCCAGGACGTGCCTTCACCGAGGAATTCTCCGCCGAAACCACCGACAAAACCAACGAAACTGACGAACATGATGAGCGGCCCGGGCGTGGATTCACCAAGCGCGAGGCCGTCAACCATTTGCGCGGGCGTCGCCCAACCTGCACTCACCGCACCGTGGAAGACGTAGGGCAACACGGCGTACGCTCCCCCGAAAGTGAGGAGAGCGGCGCCGGAGAAAAACAGGGCCATCTCGACGAGTGAGTTTTCCGGACCGAGGCTCAGCCACAGCGCGCCCACGGGTAACAACCACACAGCGAGCGATACGGCGACGGTCCGAGCCAGACGCCACGTCGTGATTCGGGCGTGCGGCGGGGTTGGCGTGGTGTCATCGATGATTGCCGGCCCGCCGGCTTCAGCGGTCACCGTGTGCCCGCCGCCATCCTGAAAGACATTGGGTGCGACGCGCGAACCGACAATCCCGATCACGACGGCGACCGCGAGGAGGAGGGGGAACAAGGCGCCCGAAATCAATATGACGATTGTCGACACACCTGCGATCGCCCAGAGTGCCGGGTGACGAAGCGACCGCGACCCGATGCGAAACACGGCGTGGGCGATGATTGCGACGACAACGGGTTTGACGGCAGCAAAGATTCCCATCACGATTTCCGTTTCCCCGAACGAGAGATACAACCACGTGAGCCCGATGAGAATCACGAGCGACGGGAGAATAAACAGAGTCCCCGCAATGACACCGCCGCGCACCCCGTGCATGAGCCACCCGATGTAGGTGACGAGTTGTTGGGCCTCTGGCCCGGGAAGGACCATGCAGTAATTGAGTGCATGCAGAAATCGCTTCTCGGAGATCCATCGTCGTTTGACGACAACCTCGTCATGCAGCATCGAGATTTGACCAGCCGGACCACCGAAACTGGTGAGACCGAGTTTCCACCAGTACCCGAGTGCATCGCGAAAAGGAATGGTCGGAGTGGTCACGGTCTCAGTCTGACAGACCTACCCTGCACCGAACAGTCGCTAGACCGCGATTGACAACGTCACATCGACGATGTCGCCGACGGACAGTTTTTCGGGAAGTCGCACAGCGTTCTTGATGGGCACGAGGTACCCGCCGTCTTTCGGAAACAGTGACGTCGTCGCGGTCGTTGCGCCAACTGTAACCGTGACCGGAATCACACCCCAGCCATACGTGACCATCGATGCGACCTCCGCGATTCGCGCCGCCTCGTCATCCGGGACACGGACGAAGAAAAACGGCGATGGGCCTCGCCACTCGAACATGTCACCGGCGAAGTTAAGCCGCATTGTTGGCGCTCACTTCACATCGTCGACGACAATCACGACCGGGGTGTCGCGATCGAGCGGGTCGCCCGGCGC
>JAULYU010000014.1:0-4316 GCA_032117735.1 Microbacteriaceae bacterium | reverse complement strand
CGACGCGGTCACCATCGTGGCGATGCGCGACCATCAGGACTTGATCGCCGGCGAGACCCTCGCGCTCGAACTCGAATTCCGTGACGGCTCATCGGGAAGGGTCGAAGTCGGCGACGGCGCCCGAATTCGCGTCGGACTGGAAAAAGCGTGACCGATTTCCGCGCCGAAGTTGGAAAGATTTTTGAGTCACTCGTCGCGCGAATCGGTGAACGGTCACCACAGCCGCGCCTCCACGCGACACGCAAGGCGGTCGAGTATCTCGGCAACCCGCAACAGATGTATTCCGTCGTTCACATCACGGGGACGAACGGCAAAACCTCGACGGCCCGGATGATCGAAGCGCTGTGCCGCGCGCACGGACTGCGAACCGGGTTGATGACCAGTCCTCACCTGCGTTTCGTCAACGAACGCATCATGATCGACGGCAAACCCATCGGCGACGAACAGTTTGTCGAGAACTGGCGGGACGTCGAGCCCTACATCCAGTTGGTGGATAGCGAACTCGTCGCCGCGGGTGAAGTGCCCCTCACCTATTTCGAAACGCTCACCGTCCTCACGCTCGCCGCGTTCGCCGACGCACCGGTCGACGTTGCCGTTCTCGAGGTCGGCATGGGCGGCGAGTGGGACTCGACGAATGTGGCCGACGCGGACGTCGCAGTGTTCACCCCCATCGGGATGGACCACGCCGAATTCCTCGGGGACACCGTCGCCGCGATCGCCCGCACCAAAGCGGGAATCATCAAGCCCGGCAGCCTCGTCGTCACCGCGGCGCAAGAACCCGACGCGCTCGCCGAGATTGTGCGCGCGGCGGACAAGTTCGGGAACGAACTGTTCGCCGACGGTAACGACTTCGAACTCGTGTCGAATCTGTCGGCGGTGGGCGGACAGGTGATGCAGATTCGCGGGCGCGCAAGCACGTATCGCGACGTTCCCGTCACACTGCACGGAGCACATCAGGCCCGCAATGCGACGCTCGCGATTGCCGCGGTCGAGTCGCTGTTCGGCAACGGGTCACGCCCGATCCCCGACGAGATCCTCAGCGTGGCGCTGGGGAACGTCACGAGCCCGGGACGCCTGCAGTACCTGGCGGCGACACCGCCCATCATCGTCGACGCCGCTCATAATCCACACGGCGCGCAATCGCTCGCCGCCGCGATTGTCGACGTGCTGCCGTTCGAGAACGTCTGGGTGATACTCGGTGTCCTCGAAGACAAGGACGCCCGCGGCATCATCGAAGTGCTCGACCCGGTCGTCGCCGGCTTTGTGTGCACGCAGTCGGGCTCTGACCGCGCGGTCGAGGCCGGCGCGCTCGCGACAATCGTGTCGTCGCTCGTCGCTCCGGGAAAAGTACACGCCGAACCGACACTCTCAGCCGCGATTGAGACGGCCAAGACCCTGTGTGGGCCCGCGGATGCGATTATGGTCACAGGGAGTATCACGCTCGTCGGTGACACCATCACCCTCGCTCGATCGGAGAACTGGACATGAGTGAACGACGTCAACGAACCGCGACCGAGTCGCTGCTCACGGTAGCCTTCGGCGTCGAGATGTCGACGGTCGTTTTCGGTGCCATTGCAATCGCCGGTCTCTACAAAGACCGCTGGCTCGAAGTCCTGATTGCGGCGGTGTTGCTCATCGGCCTGCTGGCGTTGGCGAGTGCGACGCTCCGTCGCGGTGTGAACCCGATCGCGTACGCCTCGCAGGCGGTACTCCTGCTGCCCGTCGTCACCGAGCCACTGTGGGGTGTGGCGTGGGTGATGTGCATCATTTTCTGGGTCTACTGTCTCGTCAAGGGGCAACAGCTTGACCGTCGAAAGGAACAACAATGACCGAACTTCAGGACACCCTCGTCCTCATCAAACCGGACGGCACAGAGCGCAACCTCGTCGGCGAAATCCTCCGTCGCATCGAGGCGAAGGGCTACGACATTGTCGACCTGCGTATGCTCACGCCTGACCGCGACCTGTTGACGAAGCACTACGAAGAGCACGAGGGCAAGCCGTTCTTTGAACCTCTCGTCGAATTCATGTCGAGCGGACCGGTTGTGGCGGCCCGCGTGCGCGGTCACCGCGTCATCGAAGGATTCCGCGCTCTCGCGGGGACGACCGACCCGACTCTCGCTGCACCGGGCTCGATTCGTGGCGACCTTGCTCGGGACTGGGGACTGAAAGTTCAAAAGAACCTCGTCCACGGCAGTGACTCGCCCGAGTCGGCTGCGCGTGAACTCGCCCTCTGGTTCTAGTACCCGTTGATCAGCATCGGGACGAGCAGAGGGAACTGCGCGATAATCGCAATCGCGATTGTTCCGAGGTTCGCGACGACGAGCACCCACGAGTAGGGCAGGATTGTGCCTCCGAATCGGGACAGGCGTTCGTTGTCGGACAACAATTTTTCCCGCAGAAGCCACGGCACGAGAATCCACAGCAGGGTTGACTGCGTCGCCCAGGTGATCATGCAGTACAGGCACAGGAAGCCGATTTGGTAAACCGCGGCGACGAACAGCCACATCAAAAAGAACCACGCCACGAAGTTTCCGATGGCGAACGCGCGCCAGTACCAGCGGGCAAACGTCGCACCGGCGAGCATCGCCGCACCCGTCGCGGACACGACTCCCCAGCCGATGAGCCCCCAGAAATAGTTGGGGACACCGAAGAACGCGCGGGATTCGTCCGACTGCATCACGTTCCCGCAACTGAAGAAGGGGTTGATGTTGCAGGACGGCTCGGTTCCGTCTTTCAAGAGGTAGTACCCGTCGGTCGACAGCGTCAACGCGGCCCACGCCGAAATCAACCCGAGCACAAGTATGAAAGTGCCGAAAGCGATTCGGCCGCGGAAGGTGGGGTTCACGTCTTTATTATCCCCTACTCGAGCGAACCTCCAGCCGTGGGCGCATTTACGGGTTATACTAACCGAGCGCACCAGTTGCACAGAATTTTCCCGGGCTCACCGGGCTGGAAATCGAAAGATTCGAGCGGATAGCCAGTTCCGTGCGTAGTGACAGTACGCGGACCGCGTCACTCGATGCGGTCACACCACAAGATTAGAAGCGCAGCTTCACAGATGTAGATTTCGTGAGAAATCGCCGAGAGGTGCACCAGAAAATGGTGAAGAAAAAGGATTTAGATTCGACCGGCCAGGTTGTGTCCCCGTTTGTTGTCCCCGAGAAGCGTCCAGAGCCGGTCGAGCCGGTTGAGCCGACCACCACGGTCGACCCTGAGTCGGACCAGACGGCGCCAGCAGATGCCCCCGATGTGACGGCGAAGCCTGCGTTTGAGCCCATCGTGCTCGACAACGCGATGCAGCTCGTGTTCCGTCCGCCGGCGCCGGAGTACATCCCGGTCCGCGCAAGCCGGCCGGTAGAAGACGAAGGCCCGTCGGTTCGACGCCGCAGCCGCGGCAATCGTGCGGAACGGTCCGAACGCGTCGAGCGCGTGTACATCGAACCCGAACAGATTTCCGAGCCGCAGCGAGTCCGCGGATCCACCCGCATCGAGGCAAAACGCCAACGTCGCCGTGATTCCCGTGACAGTGGACGCCGTCGTCCCGTCGTCACGGAAACCGAGTTCCTCGCTCGTCGCGAAAGTGTCGATCGCAAGATGATTGTCCGGTCGAAAGACGGCCGAATCCAAATCGGTGTTCTCGAAGACACGGTCCTGGTCGAGCACTATGTCGCGCGGTCGACCGAGTCGAGCATCATCGGAAACGTCTACATCGGAAAAGTTCAGAACGTCCTTCCCTCGATGGAAGCAGCGTTCGTCGACATCGGTCGCGGTCGCAACGCGGTGCTGTATTCGGGCGAGGTCGACTGGGACGCCGCCGCGACGGACGAGAATGCCAATCAACCTCGCCGAATCGAGATGGCACTCAAGACGGGCGACCCGCTACTCGTTCAGGTCACGAAAGACCCGGTCGGGCACAAGGGTGCGCGACTGACGAGCCAAATCAGCCTGCCGGGCCGTTACGTCGTCTATGTCCCCAGCGGTTCGATCAACGGAATCTCGCGCAAACTGCCCGACTCGGAACGCTCGCGTTTGAAGGCGATTTTGTCGACGGTTCTGCCCGAAAGCGCGGGTGTAATTGTTCGCACCGCAGCGGAGGGTGCCACGGAAGAGCAACTGACGCTCGACGTTCAGCGGCTCACCGCTCAGTGGGACGCGATTCAGAAGAAGGCGGAAAAGGGCAACGCGCCCGTCCTGCTGCACTCGGAGCCCGACCTGTTGGTCAAAATCATTCGGGACGTGTTCAACGAAGATTTCCAGAACATCGTGATTCACGGTGCCGAAGCCAAGGCCGTGATCACGGAGTACCTTGAGCAG
>JAULYU010000013.1:0-1816 GCA_032117735.1 Microbacteriaceae bacterium | reverse complement strand
GGGACAAACTATGCCCTCTTGATCATCTCGCGATATCGCGAGGAACTTCTGAAGTTTGAGTCCCGAGCCGATGCGATGGCTAAAGCCGTTCGCGGAACCGCCCTCGCGATCCTCGCGTCGGGTGGAACGGTCCTGGGTGCGATGGTGGTTCTGTGGTTCGCCCAATTGGATTCGAGCCGCAACCTCGGTCTCGCCGGATTCGTGGGCATCGCGGTTGCGATGATCTCCGGAATCATCGTGTTGCCGTTCGCTCTCGTCATCTGGCCGCGCTGGATTTTCTGGCCGTTGACGCCGAAATTCGGCATGAAGCCGAAGCGCGAAAGCATGTGGGCGCGTGCGGGGAAGGCCATCTCGCGGCGGCCCGTCGTGTTCAGCATCGGGTCCGCTCTTCTGGCGATCGGACTGGCGTTGCCGGCAATGGGAATTCAGACCGGGCTCACCGCGAACGAGCGATTCCTGACCAAGCCGGGAGCCGTCATCGGCATCGAAACGCTGACCGAAAAGTTTGAAGAATTCCAAGGGTCCGGTTTCACCGTGATGGCGTCCGAGGACGATGTCGATGCCGTACAGGCCTTCCTCGATGACAACAGCGACATCCTCGTCGAAATCCCCGCTCCGCCCGTTGTGACGGGCCCGCCCATCCCGGGTGACGTGATTGCGCCGGCCCCCGAACTCGAGCCGTCGTTCTCGACGGTCGGCGAGTCGATTGACGGATGGACGCAAATCACCGCGACGCTCGATTTTGGTGCGGAGTCGGACGAATCGAAAGCAGCAATCGCTGATCTGCGCGTTGGTTTGGACTCGGTCGGCGATGGTGAAGCGCTGGTCGGTGGCGGTGACGCACAGGTGCTCGACACGCAACTCGCGATTGAAGCCGACCAGGGTCTGGTGTTCCCGACTGTTCTCGCGGCCGTGCTGCTCGTCCTCATCCTGGTCCTCCGCTCGCTCGTCGCCCCGGTGATCCTGCTCGCCACGGTCGTCGCCTCGTACTTTGCGGCGCTCGGAGCCTCCTGGGCACTGTTCCAGAGCATCTGGGGCTTCCCCGCGCTCGACGGAAACGTCCTGGTGCTGTCCTTCCTCTTCCTTGTCGCCTTGGGAATCGACTACAACATGTTCCTGATGACGCGAGTGAAGGAGGAAGCCGAAATCGTGGTCGACGGTAAACCCGTCGGAATCAAACAGGGAATGGTGATTGCGCTCGGTGCAACGGGTGGAGTCATCACCAGCGCCGGTGTGCTCCTCGCCGCCGTTTTCGCCGTTCTCGGAGTTCTACCGCTCATCACACTGACCCAGATCGGTGTCATCGTCTGTGTCGGTGTGTTGCTCGACACGCTGCTGGTCCGCACGGTCGTTGTGCCGTCCCTCACCTTCCTCGTCGGCGAGCGCATGTGGTGGCCCCGTCGCACAACGGGTGTGTCCGTCCGTTAAAACGGGTGTTCCCCGCGCACACTGGTGGACATGAGAGTCGACGAGTCGGTCGCGCGGTTTCTTCACGAATTGGAAGCGGCGCGCGGGGCCAGTTCGCACACCGCGCGCGCCTACCGCGGTGACCTCGACCTATTCGTGCAATCTCTTCGGGTCGCGGAATCGACGGCCCTGATCGATATCACGCTCGAAGACTGTCGCTCGTGGGTGTGGTCGATGTCCACGGCGGGCGATGCGGCGAGCTCCATCGGGCGACGGGTCTCGGCCGTGAAATCGTTCTTCCGTTGGGCGCACGCCCGTGGCGACATCCCCGCGAATGTCGCCGCGAGGCTGTCCGCGCCGAAAAAGGCCGGACACCTGCCTCGGGTGGTGGCGGCGAGCGCGATGGGGC
>JAULYU010000012.1:0-3241 GCA_032117735.1 Microbacteriaceae bacterium | reverse complement strand
CGGGCAGGATTCCCCGGCCACTGACCGCAATCCGCTCGAGTGCGTGCGAAATCGTCAAACCGGTCGACACGCACAACCCGAGAAGGTCGAGAACGGCCGGCAACTCGTCGGACACCGCGGACCGGGTGCGTCCTCGCCGCGAGCCTCGAGACAGCAGGGCTCGGGGGACGAGGGCGAGGAGGGCGAGAACGCGGACTGCGGGATTGTCGACCACCGTGCTGCTGGATGGGGGAAGGCCGACGTCGCGAATGTGCGGGGTGAGCCGCGCGGCGAGCCGGGAAGCGGGCGAACCCGACACGAGAACGAACAACCCGAGTCCCAACAGAGCGCCGAGAGCGAGGTCAATCATCGAGCCCACCCGTCAACCACCGCCGGGGTTCTCGCAGAGAACCCAGCGCCGTCATGACGAAATAGGCGACGACGGTGGCACCCGCCGACACGACGATCAGGACGCTTCCCGACGCGGACGCATAGGCGTCTCGGTTTTCGGGGCGACTCGCCAGTAACGCCAGAACCACCCACGGAGCAACCACGCCCAGCGTCGCGGCGTGTCGGACCCAGGATTGTCGAGTTCGCGCCTCGTCGCGTATCCCCTGTTCTTTCCGAATGGAGCGCGCGAGTTCGGACAAGACGGCCGGAAGTTCGGTGCCCCCGAATTCGCGGGCCACGACGAGTGATTCGACGACGCGATCGGCGATGGGGTCCGCGAGCGCGTGTTGAAGCCTGCGCAGAGCCGAGTCCGCGTCGGAACCACGACGGAGGTCTGACTCGAGCCCGTCCCACGCGCTGCGCCACTCCCCCGGCACCATGGCGGCAGCGGCAGAGACGGACTCGAGCAATGTGGAACCGGACCGCAGCGAAACGCGAATCGAATCAATCACATCGGGCCACAGCGCCCGCGCTCGGCGGCGGCGCGAATCTCGAACCGATGACAGCGCGATGAGCGGAACGCCGAGTCCGAGTGCGATGCCGAGAGGCGCGACCGCGGGGACCGGGATGAGTGCGGTCACGGCGGTCGCGACAATGACGGAAACCGTACCGAGGACGATGCCCGCGGCGGCGAGCGGAACGCCCGCCAGTCCCGCCTCGTCACACCACTGTCGAAGTCGCGGCAATCGGTGAACCGTGGGCGGCACCAACAACAGGAACAGACCGACTCCCAGAACGGTGCCCCAGAGGATTATGTCAAGGTCCACAGCGATTCCATTTCGATGTCCGCCGTCGGCGAGATGCTCGCGGGACGAGAGATTTCGACAACCCGCCGCTGCCCGTCCGAGTTCATCCGGCAGTGCACCACCAGGTCGATCGTCGCCACAATCGTCGACGCCACAAAGACCTCGGACACACCGCCGGCGAGTTGACAGAGCGTCACCAGTTTGCGCACCGCATCGCCGGCGGAATTCGCGTGGATCGTGCACAGTCCCGGAATGCCCGAATTCAGCGCGACAAGCAGGTCGAGCGCTTCGTCGCCACGAACCTCGCCCACGACCAAGCGGGTCGGCCTCATGCGAAGTGCCTCTTTCACCAAACGACGCAGCGTCACCTCGCCGACCCCGTCGAGGCTTGCGCCGCGGCACTGCATTCCGACGACATCGCCGTGGGTCGAAGAAATCTCGAATGTTTCCTCGACCGTCACGACGCGCTCGGCGGACTCGAGTTCGTTGAGCAGCGCACACACCATCGTCGTTTTACCCGCCTGCGTAGCCCCCGAGACGAGAACGGTGTGGCCGCGTCGGACAGCATCCGCGAGAAGTGCGCCGGCGTCGGGAGTCACCGTTCCGTGCGCGACGAGGTCGGCCACAGTGCGGACCGACCGGGAAAACTTGCGAATGTTGACGCTCCAGTGCTCCCGCGTGATGGGCGGGATGACAACGTGGAGCCGCGAGCCATCCGGTAGCGAGGCGTCAACGAACGGTTGCGAGATGTCAATCCGACGTCCACTATTCCGCAGCATGCGTTCGACCAGTGTGCGCAGTTCGTCCACGGTGAGGTCGGTGGCAATTCGTTCGTGCCGACCCGAACGGGCAACAAACACCGCGCCCGGTTCGTTGATCCAGATTTCTTCGATGGACGGGTCATCGAGGAGCGGTTGCAGCGGGCCAAAACCACGGACGCGCTGGCTCACCTCGGACTCCGAGACCTCGCGAGCGACCGGGTCCCGCAACGACCGTTCGTTTTCGCGACGAACCGCGGTCGCAATCGCGCTGTCGACGCCGTCGCCGGTCAAAACCGCGCGACGAACCCGATTCACGACAGATTCGGACGTTGCCATGCCACCATCGTGGTGCGGACGCCCGTGCCCCGTGAGCGTTGTCCACAGAACCCCACCGCCCGCCGACGAAAAGGTCGCCCATTACACTAGTCATCATGCGGGTGTGGTGAAATTGGTAGACACGCAGGATTTAGGATCCTGTGCTTCGGCGTGTGGGTTCGAGTCCCTCCACCCGCACAATCGAAAGGATGAGGAATGATACTTGCCGCCGGAATTTTGGACCCGACAACACTCATCGAAGGAGCGGGGAACTGGGCGTTACTTGTCGTCGCGGCCATAGTTTTCATCGAAACCGGTCTGCTCATCGGGTTCATGTTGCCCGGAGACACCCTCTTGTTGGTGACCGGCGTCCTCACCAACACCGGTACAATCCCGCAGCCGATTTGGCTCGTCTCGCTCGTCATCTTTTGCGCATCAATCCTGGGAAATCAACTCGGTTACCAGATTGGAAAAGTCGGCGGACCCGCTGTCTTCCGCCGGTCCGAGGGCGGTTTGCTGTCCCACAAAAGCGTCGTCCGCACCGAAGCGTTTTTTCACAAGTGGGGTCCACTGTCACTGACCTTCGGTCAGTACGTCCCCATCGTTCGAACGCTCCTCCCCGTCGCCGCCGGAATCGGTAAAATGAATCGGCTCACCTTTACCCTTTTCAATGCACTCGGCGCGCTCCTGTGGGCCGCCCTGTTGCCGTTCATTGGGTGGCTCATCGCCTTCATCCCGGGCGTCGCTGACCTCGTGGTCGAATACATCGACATTGTGCTGCTGGGCGTGATTGTTGTCAGTGTCGGCACAATCGGAATCCACTGGCTGCGCGAACGCCGTGAGATTCGTGAAGAAGAGCCTGTCGCCTGACCCTAACCACCCAGCGTGAGGACAATCAGTCCGCCGTTGATGATGATGACGAACGCGGTCGCGATCGCCGCAAGTGCTCGGACCACCCCGTGGGAACGATAGGTCCCCATCACGTCACGT
>JAULYU010000011.1:0-3176 GCA_032117735.1 Microbacteriaceae bacterium | reverse complement strand
CATATCGTCATGCGCGAGAGCATCGAAAAGATTCTCGGCACAGAAATCACCATCGAGTCGGTCATCACTCGCACCGACGTGCGGGCCAGCGACATCACGACCGACATCGTGATCACCACAATCCCGCTCCCGTTTGCCCTCGACACCATCATCCAGGTTCAACCGTTTCTCACCGAGAACGATGTGGCCGAGGTGAGGAAGGCTGCTGCTCGAACCCGCCGAAGCCGTCGTCGCGTGGTGATTCGCGAACGACTGCTCGAATTTTTTCGTCCCGAAACCTTTTTCCGAAACGTCGAATTCGCCGGTCCGGAGTCCGCGATTAGGACGTTGGGTGAGTCCCTCAAGTCGTTGGGGATCATTGGTGACGCCTACATCGACAGCGCGATTGAACGGGAACAATTGTCCTCCACCGTCTTCGTGGACGGACTCGCCGTCCCCCACGCGATGTCGATGACGGCCGAAAAGCCCACGATTGCTATCGCGATCAACGAGAACGCAACAGCGTGGGGTGACCACCGTGTTCACGTCGTGGCGTTCATCGCGTTCGCCGCCAGCGGGCGGGACGAGTTTCAATCCGTGTTCGAGCAATTCGTCGATGTGTTTTCCGATCGCGGCCGAATGTCCGACGTGATCAAAAACTCCTCGAGCTTCGAGGGATTCATCGACACGCTCGTCCACATCATCGACGCATAGCGCTCAAGGTGACCCGCGAGAGTCCGGTGGACTCTCGCGAGATATCGTCCCGCTCGGCAGGCATTTGTTAAGAAGAAGGAGAGTGAGCCCCGCGAGAGTCCGGTGGACTCTCGCGAGATATCGTCCCGCTCGGCAGGCAACTATGAACAGTAACTGGAGTGAGCCCGGAGAGACTCGAACTCCCGGCATCCACGGTGTAAACGTGGCGCTCTAACCAACTGAGCTACAGGCCCTTGCGCTCCAATCTTATGGGATTTCGCTCGGTGGGTGCACGGCGGTCTAGGATTGGGAGAGCGTCGGCGCAACCCTGCCGACGCCACTTCCTCGCCACCATTGATTGGAAGAGCACCCCGATGAGCGTAAATGACCAAGACCCGTATTCGTCGTCACACGTAGACAGTAATCCCGACGAGACCGCCGAATGGCAAGACTCTCTCAACGAGGTCGTTGCGGCGCAGGGTCATGAGCGCGGTCGTGACTTGATGTTGTCATTGTTGAAGAGGTCCAAAGAACTCCACTTGGGCGTTCCGATGGTGCCCACCACGGATTACCTCAACACCATTGCGCCCGAGAACGAGACCGCGTTCCCGGGCGACGAAGAGATGGAGCGCGAATACCGTTCCTGGATTCGCTGGAACGCGGCGGTCATGGTTCACCGAGCACAGCGGCCCGGGGTTGGCGTCGGTGGCCACATCGGTTCCTATGCATCGAGCGCATCGTTATACGAGGTTGGGCACAACCACTTTTTTCGCGGACCCGACCACCCGGGCGGCGGAGACCAAATCTTTTACCAGGGTCACGCGGCCCCGGGAATGTATGCCCGAGCGTTTCTCGAGGGACGACTGTCCGAAGACCAACTCGACGGTTTCCGTCAGGAAAAGTCTCACTTCGCGGGAGGGCTCTCGTCCTACCCCCACCCCCGATTGATGCCGAATTTTTGGCAGTTTCCCACCGTCTCCATGGGCCTCGGCCCGATCAACGCGATTTATCAGGCGCAGTTCAACAAATATCTCACTAACCGCGAAATCAAAGACTGTTCCGACCAGCACGTGTGGGCATTCCTCGGCGACGGGGAAATGGACGAAGTCGAGTCGCGCGGCGCTCTGCAGTTGGCGGCCAACGACGGGCTCGATAACCTCACGTTTGTCATCAATTGCAATCTGCAGCGACTGGATGGGCCGGTTCGCGGTAACGGCAAGATCATTCAGGAACTCGAGTCCTTCTTCCGCGGTGCCGGGTGGAATGTCATCAAGGTGGTCTGGGGCCGCGAGTGGGACACGCTCTTGGTCAACGACACGGACGGCGCACTCCGCGACCTGATGAACTCCACCCCCGACGGCGACTTTCAGACGTACAAAGCCGAATCCGGCGGCTACATCCGCGAAAACTTTTTCGGGCGCGATCCGCGCACCGCGGCGATGGTTGCGGATTGGACCGATGACGAGATCTGGGCGCTCAAACGTGGCGGTCACGATTACCGCAAGTTGTACGCGGCGTATTCCGAAGCGCTATCGCACAAGGGCCAGCCGACCGTCATCCTCGCTAAGACGGTCAAGGGCTACGGCCTCGGAAAGACCTTCGAGGGGCGCAACGCGGTCCACCAGATGAAGAAATTGTCGCTCGATGTGTTGAAGTCGTTCCGCGACGACATGCGGATTCCCATTTCGGACGCGGAACTGGAAGCGGATCCTTACCGTCCTCCGTATTACAACCCCGGACCGAACCATCCAGCGATTCAATACCTGTTGACCAAGCGTCGCGAACTCGGCGGAGCAATTCCCCAGCGCCGGCACGTTCCCGCACCGATCGCACTCCCCGATGCCAAACACTATGAACTGGCGAAGGAGGGCAGCGGTAAACAAGAGGTCGCGACCACGATGGCGTTCGCGCGACTGCTCAAAGACCTTCTGCGCGACGAGAGCATGGGGAAACGGTTTGTTCCGATCATCCCCGACGAAGCGCGCACGTTCGGGATGGACTCGTTCTTCCCAACATCCAAAATTTACAACCCGGCGGGACAGAATTATGTTTCGGTGGACCGCGAACTGCTGCTCGCCTACAAAGAGAGCGTCCAGGGGCAAATCCTCCACACCGGAATCAACGAAGCGGGAGCAATGGCCGCCTTCGTCGCTGCGGGAACCTCGTACGCGACGCAGGGCGAGGTGATGGTCCCGATCTACGTGTTGTATTCCATGTTCGGGTTCCAGCGCACCGGTGACCAGATGTGGCTGGCCGGCGACCAGATGGCTCGGGGCTTCATCATCGGTGCGACCGCGGGCAAGACGACGCTGACGGGCGAAGGTCTGCAGCACGCCGACGGGCACTCCCACCTCATCGCATCGACCAATGATGCTGTCCTCGCTTACGACCCGGCATTTGCTTTTGAGATTGGCTACATCGTCAAGGCAGGTCTCGAGCGGATGTACGGCGGGCAACACGTCGACCCGAACGTCTTCTATTACCTCACGGTGTACAACGAACCC
>JAULYU010000010.1:0-3876 GCA_032117735.1 Microbacteriaceae bacterium | reverse complement strand
TGGTGATGGCCGCGATTGCCTCGGCCTTGTTGAGTCCGTCGAGCGGCCCCGAGTTGATGTGCGGGCCGTCTCCGGTCGTCGCCACACCGTTGGTCGCGGGGTCGAGCGGTTCCTCGGACGGAACATCGACGACGACGCGAACCGGTAAGTCGAACTTGAGCGCGAAATCGAGGTCGCGCTGGTCGTGTGCGGGAACGGCCATAATCGCACCGGAGCCGTAATCCGCAAGAACGTAGTCGGCCGTCCAGATCGGCACCCGCTCACCGTTCACCGGATTGATCGCGTAGCGACCGAGGAAGACCCCGGTCTTTTCGCGCGTCGCGTCCTGCCGTTCGATTTCGGTCTTCTTCTGAACCTGTTCGAGGTAGGAGACGAAACCCATCCGCACGGCCGGGTCAGCATTCGCCACCAGTTCGCTGGCGAGATCCGAATCCGGGGCAACGACCATAAACGTCGCACCGAACAGGGTGTCCGGGCGGGTCGTGAAGACGGGGATGGTGCGGTCACTGCCGTCAACCGCGAATTCGACCTCGGCACCGCGGGAACGGCCGATCCAGTTGCGCTGCATCGTGATCACCTTGGCCGGCCACGCTCCCTCGAGTCGATCGAGGTCCGCGAGGAGACGATCCGCGTAGTCGGTGATGCGGAAGTACCACTGGGTCAGTTTCTTCTTGACGACCATCGCGCCGCTTCGGTCGCTCGTGCCGTCGGGCAGAACCTGTTCGTTCGCCAACACCGTTTGGTCCACCGGGTCCCAGTTGACCCACGAGTCCTTGCGGTAAGCGAGCCCCTTGTTGAACAACTCGAGGAACAACCACTGGTTCCACTTGTAGTACTCGGGGTCCGAGGTGTGCAGAACGCGCGACCAGTCGAACGACGCCGCGTAACGCTTCATCGACCCGCGCTGCTGAGCGATGTTTTCGTAGGTCCAGTCGCGCGGGTTGACTCCGCGTTTGATTGCAGCGTTCTCGGCCGGGAGCCCAAACGAATCCCACCCGATGGGGTGGAGCACCTGATAGCCGCGCAAACGCCAGTAGCGGGCGAGGACGTCCCCGAGTGCATAGACCTCGGCGTGACCCATGTGCAGGTCTCCTGACGGGTACGGAAACATGTCGAGGATGTATTTGTGTGGGCGCGGGTCATCTCCGAACGGCACGTCGAACGGCCGTTCCGACTCCCAGAGCGGAGCCCACTTCGCCTCAATCCGACGAAAATCGTATTCGTTCTCGTCCACAAAAACCTTTCCCTGGGCACCAGTCAGCGCCTCGCCTAGTCTATTCCGTGCCGAGGTAGGGGTTCGGTGTCGCGCCCAAGACGGCGAGGAGAGCCGCGGCTTTCACGCCCACCTCGGCAATTTCCTCGTCGGCGCGCGAACCCGACGTGATTCCCCCGCCCACTCCGATGTGCGCGCCATCGTCATCGACCACAATCGTTCGGATTGTCATCGCCAACGACAGGTTCCCCGCCCCGGCGAATCCGAAAGCGCCGGCGTAGATTCCGCGTTCGGCGGTTTCCACGCGAGTGAGAATCTCGACCGCGCTCTGTTTCGGCGCGCCGGTCATGGACCCCGCGGGAAACAACGCCCGCGCCGCATCGCCCGCGGAACAGTCGGCTCGCAACTCCCCCGTCACGGTGCTGACGAGTTGGTGGACGGTCGAATAGGTTTCGATTCGGTTCAGGGACGTCACGGTGACGGAACCCGGTTCGCACACCCGGGACAGGTCGTTTCGGCACAGATCGACAATCATGAGGTTTTCCGCGCGTTCTTTCTCAGACGTTTCGAGTTCGGTTTTGAGGCGACGGTCTTCTTCGGGGTCGTCACTTCGGCGACGAGTGCCCTTGATGGGGCTCGTCGACGCGTGGCGACCGCGCACGGTCAGGAACGTTTCCGGAGACGCACTGAGAAGCGCGATGTCCCCGATCCGCAGAAAGGCCGCGTGACGCGTCGGCGCTATTGCCCGAAGCGCACAGTACGTGTCGACCACGTCGATTGCTCCGCCGACGTGCACTCCGGTTGTCAGGCACAGTTGGTAGGCATCCCCTTCCCGAATGTGTTCGAGACAGGTTTCGATGAGAGAGGCGTAATCGCGCGGATCGTCCCGCCACACCGCGGTTCGAGCGGGCGGTCGGGCCGTATTCGGCGCTGTCACACCGGCGAGGACCGACACCGCCGCGACAAGTTCGTCGAAGAGCTTGTTCCGTTCGATCCCGATGACGGCCATCGTGTCGTCCCGGTGGTTGATTTCGATCGCGAGTGACACTCGCAGCATCCCCGTGCGCGGCTGGGGTTCGGGCTCGACGCTCACCCCCATCGTGACCGCTCGTTCGCCGTACCCAACCCACCCGATCCGCGAAACCGGGAAGGCATCCGCGCGATCGAATTCGGCGAACGGGTCCGTGGCGGCCACGGGAACACCGACCCCGAGATAGGACACGGTGTCGCCCAGCGAGTCGTCGATCCAGAAACCGCCATCGTGATTGCCGACGAGTTCGCGGAAAACGACGACGGGGTCGACCCGAACGTCAAGCTCCTGCCGAACGAACCCGTCTGCCATACCCTTAACCCTATGGTCGACACGCGAACCTTCCGTTGGTCAGGCGGCGCACTCGTGGACGACTCCTCGGCACACGCAAACGCAATCAGCGTCCGCGTTGCCGACTCCTGGCTCATGGTCGATGGTGCCGTCGCAGGACTGGAACGCCATATCGAACGGTTCAGCGGCAGTGTCCGACACGCGTTTCCCCAACTCGATGTCGAGTCTTTCGCCCGTGCAGCACTCGCCGACCTGCCGCGGACGGGTCGGTGGTTCCCGCGCATCGAGGCAATCGAGGACGGTGGCGGACCGGTGTTGAGACTGCGAATCCGAGAAGCGCCCGAGCCGCTCACCCACGTAAGCGTCGCGACTGCGACGCGCGACCCGCGGAGTGATCCGTCCGTGAAAGGCCCCGACCTCGCCGAACTGGGCGCCCTTCGAACCGAACTCGGGGCGGGCGAAGCCATCATTCTTGACGAGGGGTTCATCGCCGAAGGGGCATGGTCGAACATCGTGTGGTGGAGGGACGACGCGCTGCACGTGGTCGACTCATCGATCGCGCGCCTGCCGGGGGTCACCGAAAGCCTGATTCTCGATCACGCGCGGTCGATTGGCACAACCGTCGTCTCGGCCCGAACTCGACCCGAAGAACTCGACGGTACTGAGGTGTGGGTGCTGTCGGCACTTCACGGAATACGCATCGCAACCGAGTGGCGAGCCGGGCCATCGCTCCGCATCGAACCCGGACGGGCGGAACATTGGCGCTCCGAGTATGTCCATAACCGACAGGTAGTGTTTCCCCTATGAACGAGTTCCTCGAATGGTTTCTCGCAAGCGTCGGAAGCGTCGAACCGGCCCTTCGGGTGGGACTTGCGGGATTGGCCATCATGCTCGAGACGAGCGTGCTCATCGGACTTGTGATTCCGGGCGACACCGTGGTTCTGTTGGCGGCGACCGGGATCCAATCGGACACCGAGTACTTCGTTCTCATCGCGGCAATTATCGCTGGGTCGCTCCTCGGGGAGAGCATCGGTTTTGCACTCGGTCACGCCTTTGGCCCCGCCATCCAAAAGTCCCGCGTCGGGAAATGGATCGGGCACAAAAACTGGCGGGCGGCGGAACGCTTTCTCGAACACCGCGGTGGCTGGGCGATTTTCATCTCGCGTTTTCTGCCGGTACTCCACAGCGTCGTTCCGCTGACCGCGGGACTCACGGGGATGGAGTATCGCCGGTTCATGCTGTGGACCACGCCCGCCTGCATCATTTGGGCGGGGGCGTATGTCACCGTCGGTCGCACCGCCGCGCTCACCTTCGAAGAACTGAGCCAAAGTCTTCACTTCGC
>JAULYU010000009.1:0-4114 GCA_032117735.1 Microbacteriaceae bacterium | reverse complement strand
GCAGGTAGCCGGGTGCGTCGGTGTTGATGGGGGCGCCCACGAGCGGGACGGACAGGAACACGGTGACAAGAAGCGCGATCGCGGTGATGGTCGCTCCGAACCGCGGTCCTCGCGGGTCGATTCCGGCGGGTGAACTCATATGACTGTCTCCTCGGTTGTGGTGAAGGGTCGGGTGGGAATGTTGCCGTCAATGGCGCTGATGAACACGTCGGCGGTCGCGATGCCGTTGACGCGCGCGCGAATTTCGCCGTCGGGGCTCACGATCAGTGTGGTTGGTGTCGACCGGATGGACAAGCGGTTGGCGAGGTCGAGGTGTTCCACGGCGTCGAGGTCGCGGTAGGCGACGTCGGACCGGAAGTTCGCAATCTGTTGGAGTCGCGGTTTCAGTTGGGCGCAGGGAGAACACATTTCGGTCGTGAACTGGATGATGGTGGTCTTACCCGCGTCGCGGTAGTCGAGCGAGATGGTCGAGCCGCTCTGGGCGACGACGCGTCCCTGGCGGCTCTTCCAGATAAGGCCGAGCAGCGTCGAGACGCCGATCAGTCCCGCGATGATTCCGTACTCCATTCCTCCACGGTATGCGCGTGGCGGGGTTGTGGCGAATTGCGCGCGTGTTTGTTACGTAACACTCCGAGGCTGGGCGGTGCCGCCCATTGTGCGCATTGTCTGCGGAAATAGGGGAAAAGGGGATCGGTCGGGCAGAATGGAGTCATGTACATCTCTGCTCGGGTTGATTACGCGATGCGCGCTCTGCTCGAATTGGCGGCGGCACAGCGCGAAAACCCGCGGGCGATGCTCAAGGGCGATGCCATCGCCGAAACCCACGGCATCCCCACCAAGTTCCTCGTCGGCGTGTTGACGACTCTGCGAACCGCCGGCATTCTCGCCAGCATGCGCGGGCGAGACGGCGGTTTTCGGCTCGCCCGCCCCTCAGCCGACATCTCTGTGGCGGATGTGATGCGTGCACTCGAAGGGCCGCTCGCCGAAGTGCGGGGGGAACGTCCCGAGGAAACCGAATACGCGGGCGCCGCGCTTCACCTGCGCGATGTGTGGATTGCGACGCGCGTGGCGCTTCGAACCGTCCTCGAAAACACGAGCCTCGCCGACATCGAATCGGGACACCTGTCCACCGATGTCGCCCTGTTGCTCTCGGCGCCCGGCGCGTGGGCTCGGCGTGAGCGCTCCACCAATCGGTAGGCTGGCGACATGAGCGAGGTCGAGTTCCGCAGCGATGTGATTGTCCAACTCGTTCGGTCCTCAGCGAGCGACAGCGACGTGTTGTTCGCGGCCCGCGTCTCAACGCAGGGCGAACAGTCGCTCGAGGGGGCGGCGACGGACGCGACCGATCGCGACAAGGGTCTTCTCAATTACCTCATGCGTGACCGGCACGGTTCCCCGTTCGAACACAACTCGATGACGTTCTACGTACAGGCACCGATTTTCGTGTTCCGCGAATTCATGCGCCACCGAATCGCGTCATACAACGAAGAGAGCGGTCGATACCGCGAGCTGCGTCCCGTCTTTTACGTTCCAGGGCCCGACCGCAACCTCGTTCAGGTCGGAAAGACCGGCAGTTACGAGTTCACCCCGGGAACACCGGAACAGACGAGTCTCGTCGACGCCGAGGTTCGCGCCGTGTGCACCGAGGCGTACGCGTCCTACCAGCGCATGCTCGACGCCGGCGTCGCCCGCGAGGTCGCCCGCATGGTTTTGCCCGTCACCATTTATTCGTCGATGTACGTCACGATGAACTCGCGGTCGCTCATGAACTTCCTCAGTTTGCGCACGACCCGCGAGGGCACGCACTTCCCGTCGTTCCCGCAGCGCGAGATCGAGATGGTCGCGGAAAAGATGGAACAGTTCTGGGTCGACCTCATGCCGATGACCGCGGCGTCGTTCAACGCCAACGGTCGGGTCGCCCCGTAGTAGATTTGGGCGTATGAGCGACCACAACAGCAACCCGTTCGGGCAGGTCGTCGTCGCCCTGGTCACGCCGTTCCACGCGGACGGCGAGGTCGATTGGGCTGGCGTCGAGAAATTGGTCGACGAGGTCATCGTCGCGGGTGTGGACGGAATCGTCGTGTCGGGAACGACCGGGGAAACGACGACCCTGACCGACTCCGAGAAATTGAAACTCATCACCGTCGCGAAATCGGTCTCGAGCGGTCGCGCCGCGATCATCGCCGGTGGCAGTTCCAACGAGACCACCCACGCGATGCACATCGCCGTCGAATCGACAAAGGTCGGGGCGGACGGCCTCATGCTCGTCACGCCCTACTACAACAAGCCAACCCAAGCCGGCGTGCTCGCACACTTCCAGATTGTCGCCGACTCCACCGACCTGCCGATCTTGCTGTACGACATCCCCGGTCGGACCGGAATCGAAATCAAATACGACACCCTGATTCGAGCCGCCGCGCACCCGAACATCCTTGCGGTCAAAGACGCCAAGGGCGACCTCGCCGAGGCGTCCCGCGTCATGAACGAAACCGACCTCTTGTATTTCTGCGGTGACGACGCGAACGTCCTGCCGCTCTTGTCCATCGGCGGAACCGGACTCGTCGGAGTGACGGCCAACATTGCGGCGACCCCGTATCGAACCATCGTCGACGCCGTCAATCGCGGCGACCTGAAGACCGCGACGGAACAGCACAAGCTGCTCGAACCGCTGGTGCGGGCGACCATGACCCACGTCCCGGGCACGGTCGCAACCAAATACATCTTGCACGGGCTCGGCCGAATCGGGTCGCCTCGTGTTCGAATGCCGCTAGTGGGTCCGGTTGACCACGAAGCGGCGCAGATCGAAGACTCCATCTCCCGCGTGACGGGGATTGCCGGGATTGACCTCGCCACATTCCGGCCGGACCGTAAAGCCGCCGCCGGCGGTGCGCTCCCCGCGTTCGCCAGAGAGCCCCGATAAGAAGGAGGCGCTATGCCTCGAATCATCAGTGAGCCGCAACCGTTGGAAACGGGCGCGCTTCGCATCACCCCCCTCGGCGGAATCGGCGAAATCGGCCGAAACATGACCGTGTACGAGTTCGACGGGCGCCTGCTCATCGTCGACTGTGGTGTGTTATTCCCCGAGGACACGCAGCCCGGCGTCGACCTGATCCTGCCCGACTTCACGCCCATCCGGGACCGGCTCGACGACATCGTCGGAATCGTGCTCACCCACGGACACGAAGACCACATCGGTGCGGTTCCCTACCTGTTGCGTCTGCGCGAGGACATCACGCTGTACGGCTCGAGGCTCACTCTCGCGCTGATGGAAGCGAAACTGAAAGAGCACCGCATCAAGCCGGAACTGAAAGTTGTCGCGGACGACCAACGGCTCAGCGTCGGACCGTTCGACCTAGAGTTCGTCGCGGTCAACCACTCGATTCCCGACGCCCTGGCGGTCGCCATCCGCACCCCCGCGGGGCTCGTCCTCGCCACGGGGGACTTCAAGATGGACCAGTTGCCGCTCGACGGTCGCCTCACCGACCTGCGTTCCTTCGCTCGTCTTGGTGAAGAGGGCGTCGACATCTTTATGACCGATTCGACCAACGCCGACGTACCCGGGTTCACCCCGTTGGAGCGCGACATCGGACCCGTCATCGAACAGGTCATGCACCGCGCCACGGGCAAAGTCGTTGTCGCGAGTTTCGCCTCGCACGTTCACCGTGTTCAACAAATCATCGACGCCTCCGTCGCGAACGGCCGCCACATCGTGTTCGTCGGCCGCTCAATGGTCCGCAACATGGGAATCGCCAAAGAACTCGGCTATCTGACCATCCCCGAGGGTGCGGTCGTCGACCTCAAGGACGCGGTCCAAATGCCGAACGACCGCGTCGTGTTCATGTCGACCGGCTCGCAGGGCGAGCCGATGGCGGTGCTGTCGCGCATGGCCAACCAGGAACACCAGATCGAGGTGGGTAAGGGTGACACCATCATCCTCGCGTCGTCGTTGATTCCCGGAAACGAAAACGCGGTGTATCGCGTGATCAACGGGCTCATCGCGCTGGGTGCTCACGTCGTTCACAAGGGAACCGCCAAAGTGCACGTGTCCGGGCACGCCGCCGCCGGCGAACTGCTGTACTGCTACAACATCGTCAAACCGAAAAACGTGTTCCCC
>JAULYU010000008.1:0-7457 GCA_032117735.1 Microbacteriaceae bacterium | reverse complement strand
GAACGCGATGTTTTTCGGCACCATCTCGCCGATGACAACGTGCAGAACGGTGACCAGCAGGATCGCAATAACCAACGAGCCAATCGAAATCACCTCGGCGGGGAGTCCGGTCGGATAGAGCGCGACTTCGAGCAAGTGGTGGATGGCGGGTTCCGACACCCCCAGAATCATGAGCGAACACACCGTGATGCCTAATTGAGACGTGGCGAGCATGAAGGACGCGCGTTCCATCGCTTTGAGCGCAACCTTGGCCGCCCACGAACCGGATTCCGCGAGGGGCTCGACCTGCGAGCGACGGGCGGCGATCACCGCGAATTCGGCGCCGACGAAGAAGGCGTTGAACGCCAACAAGACGACGAGCCAGATGATTCCTTCGACATCACTCATCGGGTTTCTCCTGCGAGACGAAACGAACTCGATCGATTCGGCGACCGTCCATGCGTTCGACGAGGAATTGACCGCCACACGCGTCGAGCGTTGCACCCGGTTCGGGTAGGTGCCCCCATTGACTCAAGAGGTAACCCCCGACCGTCTCCCACGGCCCGTCGTCGGGAACAATAATTCCCGCACGCTCCCGAAGTTCGTCGGGTCGAAGCGATGCGGGGAACGTCACGATGTCGCCCATTTTGACGACATCCGCTTTGGTGCGGTCGTGTTCGTCGCTCACTTCGCCGATGAGTTCCTCGATGAGGTCTTCCAGCGTTGCAATGCCCGCTGTGCCACCGTATTCGTCCACCACAATGGCCATTTGGTATCCGCCCTGACGCAATTCACCGAGCAGAACGTCGAGGTTCATCGTTTCGGGTACGCGCAGCGCCTCGCCTTGAATAGCGCCGACCGGCACTTCGGCCCGTCGTTCCCGCGGAACGGACACGGCGTGCTTGACGTGGACGATGCCGACGATGTCGTCCGCATCGTCGTCGATGACGGGGAAACGCGAATATCCGGTCTTACGGGTGAGGGCGATGACATCGTTCGCCGAGTCGCCCACCCGAATCGTGGCGACGCGCGTCCGAGGAGTCATAATGTCCTGGGCTTCGTGATTGGTGAAGGACAAGGCCTTACCCAGAAGCGTCGCCGTGTCTTGCTCCAGCGTGCCGTGCATCGAACTGTGGCGGACCGCCGACGCGAGTTCCTCGGCGGTTCGAGCCGACGACAGTTCTTCTTTCGGCTCGATGCCGAACGCGCGCACGATCATGTTCGCCGTGTGATTGAGGAACTTCACGAACGGCGAAAAAATCCAGGTGAACGCTAACTGGAACGGGGCGACGACCTTCACCACCCGGCGCGGAACCGCGAGCGCCATGTTCTTGGGAGCCAATTCGCCCACGATCATGGACAGAATCGTCGCAAGAGTGATGGCCGAAACCACCGCGACCACACCGGCTACCCCGGCGCTGAGCCCCCACCCGGTGAGCACCGGTCGAAGGAGCGAACTGATGGCGGGTTCCATCAACCATCCCGTCAACAGGGTGGTGAGGGTAATTCCCAATTGAGCCGACGACAGGTGTGTCGACGTTCGTTTCAGTGCGCGGATGGCGAGAGCGAACCCGCCCTCACCCGCGTCCCGCCGAGCTTCGAGGTCCGCGCGGTCCAGCGACACGAGCGAAAACTCGGAGGCGACGAAAAAGCCCGTCCCGACGGTGAGCAGAACACCGATACCGACAAACAACCATTCGTTCATTCGACACCTCGGAGGAAAACACTCGGAGGTGTCGACTGACTATGCGGGCCATCCATGGGGTTTATCCTATCGCGCGGCGCGGGCTGTCCACGATGCGCGAACGATACAACCGCGGGACTAGGCTAGACAGCGGTAGAGACACACTGCCATCGGATTTCCCAACATCGAGGTGACAATTCACAGTGTCCAATGACGGAACAACGGACCCCCCAGCCGAAGACTTCGGAGCCAACGATTGGCTCGTTGATGAAATGCATGAAGCGTGGGTGAAAGACCCCGCATCGGTTGACCCGTCGTGGATTCCCACGTTGCAGAAGTACGCCGCGAAATTGGAGACGGCAGGCACACCTGCTCCCGCCGCGGCGACGGCCCCGGCACCGACCCCCGCCTTTGACCCCAACGTCACGGGTCCGATTACCGCGGTGCAGCCCGCCGCACGAACCACGTCCGCCAAACCACTCGAAACGCCCGTTCCGGCCCAAGCACCCGGCACGTCCCGCCCCTCGGAGTCAACTGAGGACAACACGGTCTCTCCGCTCAAGGGAATGTCGAAGGCTCTTGCGGCCAACATGGATGCAAGCCTGTCCGTCCCCACCGCAACCAGTGTTCGGACTGTCCCCGCGAAGCTCATGATCGACAATCGGATTGTCATCAACAACCACCTCGGGCGGACCCGCGGCGGAAAAGTGTCGTTCACGCATCTCATCGGCTGGGCGATGGTCCGCGCCATCAAGTCCTTCCCCTCGCAAAACGTCTTTTATGACGAGCCGGACGGCGTCCCCTCGCTCGTCGTACCAGCACACATCAACCTGGGGCTCGCCATCGATGTCCCCAAATCCGACGGAACCCGCGCGCTTCTTGTCCCCGGAATCAAAAAAACGGAACAAATGAGTTTCGCCGACTTCCTTGAGTCCTATGAAGAGGTGGTCGCTCGGACGCGGGCCAACAAACTGACCGCCGAAGATTTCGCGGGCAACACGGTGTCGCTGACGAATCCCGGCGGCATCGGAACCGTTCACTCGGTTCCCCGTCTCATGCGCGGGCAGGGTTGTATCGTCGGCGCCGGCGCCCTAGATTACCCGGCCGAGTTCCAAGGGTCCGCCGACAAAGTGTTGTTCGACCTGGGAATTTCAAAAACCATCACCCTCACCTCCACCTACGACCACCGCGTCATCCAAGGCGCGGGTTCCGGTGAGTTCCTCAAAATCGTGCACGGTCTTCTCATCGGCGAGGACGAATTCTACGAAGACATCTTCGCCGCCCTGCGGATCCCCTACAAGCCGATTCGCTGGTCGCAGGACATCAAGGTCGACGATTCCGACGCGATCAACAAGACGGCACGCGTCCAAGAACTGGTCGACGCGTTCCGTGTCCGTGGCCACCGCATGGCCGACGTCGACCCGCTCCAGTATCAACAGCGTTCTCATCCCGACCTGGAAATCGAAAACCACGGACTGACATTCTGGGACCTCGACCGCGAATTCGTCGTGGGGGGACTCGCGGGGCGTCGCACGATGTTGCTCCGCGAAGTGCTCGGGCTTCTGCGCGATTCGTACTGTCGGACAATCGGCGTCGAATACACGCACCTGCAAGACCCCGAGCAGCGCCGGTGGTTCCAAGACATGCTGGAACAGCGCTACCAAAAACCAACGCGCGACGAGCAGATGCGCATCCTGGACAAACTGAATCAGGCCGAAGCCTTCGAGACGTTCCTGCAAACCAAATACGTCGGCCAAAAGCGCTTCTCGCTCGAAGGCGGCGAATCCATGATTGCCCTGCTCGACGAAATCATTCAGGACGCCGCCGATTACGAACTCGACGAGGTCGACATAGGGATGGCCCACCGCGGGCGACTCAACGTCCTCGCGAACATCGCCGGAAAAACGTACGGGCAAATTTTCCGCGAGTTCGAGGGGACGACCGACACGAGCACGGTCCAGGGCTCGGGCGACGTGAAATACCACCTCGGGACGCAGGGCGAATTCGTCACCGCGACGGGGCAGAAAATCCCGGTCTACCTCGCGGCAAACCCCTCCCACTTGGAAGCGGTTAACGGCGTGCTCGAGGGAATCGTTCGCGCCAAACAGGACCACAAACCCATCGGGTCGTTCACCGTCCTTCCGATTCTCGTTCACGGGGACGCGGCGATGGCCGGACAGGGTGTCGTCATTGAGACCCTCCAGATGGCGCAGCTTCGCGGTTATCGCACCGGTGGAACAATCCACGTCGTGGTGAACAACCAGGTCGGTTTCACGACTCTGCCGAAAGACTCGCGCTCCTCGCTGTACTCCACCGATGTGGCTCGAACAATTCAGGCGCCCATCTTCCACGTCAACGGGGACGACCCCGAGGCCGTCGTCCGCGTCGCCCAGATGGCCGTCCGTTACCGCCAACAGTTCAAGCACGACGTCGTGATTGATCTCGTGTGCTACCGACGCCGTGGGCACAACGAAGGCGACGACCCGTCGATGACCCAGCCGCTCATGTACAACCTCATCGAGGCCAAGCGCTCGGTCCGAACCCTCTACGCGGAGTCGCTGGTGGGCCGCGGGGACATCACGCCCGACGAATACGCGGAGGTGCAGGCGAAGTTCCTGGCGCTGTTGGAGAACGCTTTCACCGACACCAAGGACGACGACGACGAGACTTCGGGATTGACGAGCGGAACCGCCACGGCGGCACAACCTCAACGACACCCCGCGTCGACCGCGGTGGATCCGTCGGTGATTCACCGAATCGGCGACGCCCACAACAACGTGCCGGAGGGGTTCTCGGTACACCCCAAACTGGAGCAGTTGTTGGCTAAGCGTGTCGAGATGAGCCGCACGGGCGAAATCGATTGGGGTTTCGGCGAGTTGCTGGCGCTGGGTTCGTTGTTGGTCGAAGGCAAAAAAGTTCGGTTGGCCGGTCAAGACGCACGGCGCGGCACCTTTGTGCAACGGCACGCGGTGTTCCACGACCGCGAAAACGGCCAGGAATGGCTCCCGCTCATGAACCTCGCCGAAAACCAGGGTCGTTTTTACATCTACGACTCGCTCTTGTCAGAGTACGCGGCGCTGGCCTACGAATACGGTTACACGGTTGGGAACCCCGACGCACTCGTCCTCTGGGAAGCGCAGTTCGGCGACTTCGTGAACGGCGCTCAGACGGTCATCGACGAGTTCATCACCTCCTCCGAACAGAAGTGGGGCCAGAACTCGGGGCTCGTGTTGTTGCTCCCGCACGGCTACGAGGGTCAGGGTCCCGACCATTCGTCGGCGCGAATCGAACGCTTCCTGCAGATGGCGGCCGAGGGCAACATGACCATCGCGCGCCCCTCCACGCCCGCCTCCTATTTCCACCTGCTCCGCCGGCAGGCGTACTCGCAGCCGCAGCGTCCGCTCATTGTCTTCACACCGAAAGCGATGCTGCGTCTTCGCGGGGCAACAAGCGCTGTCGAGGACTTCACGAGCGGGACGTTCGAGCCCGTCCTCGACGATCACACGGTGGAGGGACGGTCGCGTCGGGTTGTCCTGCACTCGGGCAAGATATATTACGACCTGCTGAGCGAGAGAGAAAAGCGTGGTCTGCCCGACGTCGCGCTGGTCAGACTCGAACAGTTTTACCCTTTCCCCGAGTCGCAACTGCGCGAGGTCGTGGGCCGTTACCCGGATGCGGAAATCGTGTGGGCGCAGGATGAGCCCGAAAACCAGGGGGCCTGGCCGTTCATTGCCACGGAAATGCGTCGACTCGGTTTCGCCGACATCACCGTCGTCTCTCGGCCGGCGTCTGCGTCACCCGCCGCCGGTTCGTCCAAGCGATCCGCCGAAGAACACGCCGCCGTCATGGACGGCGTGTTCGACGGCCTCTAACGTCGAGTTGTTCTCAACCCAACCAACAAATGATTGTTAGCAACAATCTCCGTCGGTGAAGGGTTCGATGTGCAGCGATTTAAGCATCCGATCGGCCGTGGGCGTCAGAGAAAAATGTGCCCATTTTCCCTTTTGTGTTCGGCTGAGTAGACCGGCATCGACCAAAATCTTCATGTGGTGGCTAACCGTGCTCTGTGCAAGGTTTGTGGAAGGGGTTAGATCACAGATGCATGCTCCGTCCACGCTTTCTTCCCTCGAGATTTTTAGCAATAGGTTGAGCCGTGTCTCATCACCCAAGGCCCTCAACGTTACGGCCAGTTCGGCAACGTTTACCAGGCCCGCGGTATCTTCGATCATTTTCATATTGATAATCATATATCGACATTTATCGATATGACTGTGCTACATTTGTTTCAAATCGATAAACTTCGATTTATGGGAAATAGATATTTCGACAAGGAGGTGGGCCATGATTGAGTTCGACTCGAACGTGAACAGCGACGGTTGCTGCGGCGGCCGCGGTTGCTGCTAGTCGCTGAAGCCTTTGAGGCCCCATTAGTTCTTTGCCGAACTTCTGGGGTCTCATCGTTGGAGTAGCAACCGGGGCCGTCTGTTCCGCAGTTAATTGATGAGTGATGTCACTCGCCCATGACTCCGTTGGAGTTTGTCACCGATTTGAGAATTGAAATTCGGAGATGATCGGGGGCGGGTTCTGCGCACGCCACTCTGAACCTCTCGGTGAGCGTCTCCATAACCGTCACTTCGAGTTGGCAACTCTCGCAGGTTTCACAGTGCGCGCGCACGTCGGCGCATTCCATCTCGCTCAATTCACGGTCAATGAGAATGTCCAGCCGCTCGCGGGCAGATTCACATCCACAATCGTGATGAATTTCCATTAGATGTCCTTGCCTTTCTGGTGTTGCACAACGAGCTCTTTGAGGATGCCGCGGCCGCGGTTCACGCGGGTCAGCATGGTGTTCAGCGGGACCCCGGCCAGATCGGCCGCCGCCTGGTAGGGCATCTCGTCGAGCAGGACCATCGTGAGCGCCGAACGGAACGGCTCGCGCACCTCGGTGAAGAGCGCCCGAATCTCGTCCAGCGAAATCGCGGCGATCACGGCGCTTTCGGCGCTCGGAGCGAAGTGCGGTCCGTTATCCATCACGATCGACATGTCGCCATAGGTCAGCGGCTCGTTCTTTTCCTTCCGACGAAGGTTGTAGGCAGTATTGGTGATGATTTTCTTCAGCCACCCGAGTGCGTAGGTCCCCTGGGTGTATTTGTCCCAGTTCTGGAACGCCTTCCCCATCGCGGTTTGCAAAACTTCTTCCACCTGCTGCTTGGACAGGTTCAGGCGGTCAATCTCGTAGATCGTGTGACGATACAACCGGGGGTAGACCGAGTTGTACACATCTTCGAACGAGCCGCGATTGACGTAGTTCGTCTCGATTTCGGACGGGTCCCATTCCCCGGAATCGGGAATGACCACGTCGTCGGCGTTCGCTTCTTCGCCCGCGAGGATGCCGTTGTCCTCGGGGTAGTCATCTGGAACCATCGCTCGTAATCCTATGGCGTTCTCCTTTTCTAAAGCCCCGGAGGGCTGTTCCTCGCGTAGAGTCAAAACACATGACGTCCCGCGTTTATTCCCACGACAGCGAAAACTGGGTTGCCCCTCGCGCAGCCTCTGCGCTTCACGCCGTCGTTCCTATTCCCGGCAGCAAAAGCCTGACCAACCGCGAGTTGGTTCTTGCTGCGTTGTCCGATCGCCCGTCGGCGATCCACCGACCGCTTCGGTCGCGCGATTCATCCCTGATGGTGGACGCCCTCGCGCAACTGGGAGTGGCCAGCCTTGACAGCGTAGTGGGGGGGTCGGACACGTTACTCGTCACGCCGGCACCACTCACGGGAAACGTGACCATCAACTG
>JAULYU010000007.1:0-2679 GCA_032117735.1 Microbacteriaceae bacterium | reverse complement strand
ATACCCCTCGTATTCGCCGTCGTAGATGAAGCCGTCGTCCTTCAGTTTCTGCAGGAACTTCTGGACCGCGGTTTCGTGTCGCGGGTCGGTCGTGCGAATGAAGTCGTCGTTCTGGACCGTGATGGTTTCGAGCAGCGGCAACCACGCCTCGGCCACCAGCTTGTCGGCCCACTCCTTGGGGGTCACCCCGTTCGCGGTTGCGGTGCGAAGGATCTTTTGTCCGTGCTCGTCGGTCCCCGTCAACAGCCAGGCGTTTTTGCCGTTCTGACGGTTCCAGCGCGCGAGAACATCCGCGGCCACCTCGGTGTAGGCGTGACCGATGTGGGGAACATCGTTGACATAGAAAATCGGTGTCGTGATGAAGTAGTTTTCCGCGCTCGACATAGTTTCCCCAGTTTACGCGTCGCGTGAACGCTCGAGCGCGGCGGCGTACAAGTCCCGTCCCGGAATCCCCGTTGCCTCGGCGACCGCTCGGCTCGCTTCTTTGAGTCGCTCCCCGGATCGAACGCGGGCGAGGACATCGGTGACCGCATCGTCCAGCGACATTGCCACAACCTCAGCGCCCGCCACCAGCAGGACGATTTCTCCGCGGTTGTCACCCGCAAATCGCTCAGCGAGCTCGGCGAGAGTCCCCCGAACCACCTCTTCATACATTTTGGTCAATTCGCGAACGACGGTCGCGAGCCGATCCGCACCAAACGCATCGCGCGCCGCGACGAGAGTGTCGGCAAGCCGATGGGGCGACTCGTAGAAAATGAGCGTCCGCGGTTCCCGAGCGAGGTTCGCGAAAAACTTCCCCTGACCCTTTCGCGGCACGAACCCGTCGAATGCGAACCGGTCCGTCGGCAGCCCCGACACCGCGAGCGCCGCGATCACAGCGGACGGCCCCGGGATAACGCTTACCGTGACCCCACGGTCGTGGGCCGTGCGCACGACGATGTAGCCCGGGTCGCTGATTCCGGGCATTCCCGCGTCGCTCACCATAACAACGTCGCCGTCGCGCGCGAGTTCGACGATCGACTCGGCTTTGGCGACCTCGTTGTGTTCATGCAGCGCGATAATTGTCGCCGTCGTCGTCCAGCCGAGCGCCGACAGCAGGTGTTTGGTGGTGCGGGTGTCCTCGGCGACGATGACGGTCGCATTGGCAAACGTCTCGCGCAGCCGGGGCGACGCATCGCCCAGATTGCCGATAGGGGTCGCCGCGAGGATGAGCACAGCCCCATTCTCGCGTACCGTATTGCTTATGACTGTTCGTGACCGTGTTCGACGCGTGCGCGCCCGCCTTGGCGCGTTGTCTCCGCGGTTGCGCACTGTCGCTCTCTACGGTCCGGTACTCCTCCTCGCGGCCGCTATTCGCCTCATCAATCTGAACAGCCCGAAGTCCCTCGTGTTCGACGAGGTCTACTACGTTCGCGACGCGTGGACGCTGTGGAACCTCGGATACGAAGCCGAGTGGGTGGCCGCCGCCGACTTCGCCGCGGGGTCGGTCAATGCGTTCACTCGCATCGGAGACTTCATCGCGCATCCACCGCTCGGGAAGTGGCTCATCGGGATGGGAATGGCGCTGTTCGGTCCCGACAACCCCTTCGGGTGGAGAATCGTCACGGCTCTCGCCGGAATCATCGTCGTTCTACTTGTCATGTTGATCGCTCGTCGTTTGTTCCAATCCACCGCGACCGCGGCTCTCGCCGGTTTCTTGGTCGCCATCGACGGCATCGCCATCACGATGAGCCGCACGGCTCTTCTCGACGGAATCCTCGCGATGTTCATCCTCGCGGCGTTTCTCGCAATCCTTCGTCACCTCGACACCCCGGGGTGGGGCGGTTGGTTGATTGTCGCCGGGGTGCTGGTGGGTGCGGCGACCGCGGTCAAGTGGAGCGGTCTTTACGCGATGGCGGCGTTCGGATTGTGGGTGGTGATTGTCGAAACCGTCCGCTTGCGCAAGGCCCGTCGCGGCAAGCCCTTTGTCATTCGCTCCGGTTTGTCGGCGCTCAAAACTTTTGTCCTTTTTGTTCCGGTCGCCGTCGGCGTCTATGTGTCGACCTGGGCGGGGTGGATTTTCACGTCCGGCGGTTACAGTCGCGGATGGGCTGACAGGGCGGGGTTCGGTGACGGTGTCTACGGAATCGCCCGCGGTCTGTGGAAGTACCACCGCGACATCTACGACTATCACATCGGTCTCGACACCGAACACAACTATCAGGCCAACCCCTTCACCTGGCTGCTGCTCGTTCGCCCCACCGCTTTCTATTATTCGGCGACGGACACCGAGGGCGTCGTCCAGTACGTGACGAGCGTGGCGAACCCCGTGATCTGGTGGGGTGGGGTCGCTCGAGCCGTTCCTCGTACTCGCGCTCGTTGCGGCTTTGGTGTGGTTGTGGAAACAGCGGCTTCGACTCTTCGTGGTCAACTTCCTCATCGTCGCGGTGGCCGTGTCGGCGTTCTTCCTGCCGGTCTGGATGGGACTTCCGATCCCCGAGTGGTTTGCCGTCATTCACTACTGGTTCCCCAGTTGGATTTGATTAGGCTATATTGTCTAGTGGGTTGATAGACTTATCTGAGGTCGCCCGATAATCAGGAGTCTCAACATGATTGATATCGTTCTTGCCGTGGAAGCAGCCCCCGCCCTCACGGGTATCGACTTCGGCTACACGCTGGCCGGTGTTGTGACCGGACTCG
>JAULYU010000006.1:0-2809 GCA_032117735.1 Microbacteriaceae bacterium | reverse complement strand
ATCGCGGAGAGCGCCTGCCGGAGGGTTTTGCGGCGCTGTCCAAAAGCGGCGTCGACGAGGGCGAAGGTCCGACGGCGGAGCGCCTCGTCGCCCGGGGTGTCGCGCGCGGTCATCCCGACGAGCACGGAGTCGACGTTGGGTTCCGGCCAGAAGACTCGGCGGGACACGGTGCCGTCGACGCTCCAGTCGCCCCACCAGGCGCCCTTCACGCTGGGCACGCCGTAGATTTTGGAACCGGGCGACGCCGCCAAGCGCTGCCCGACCTCGGCCTGCACCATGACGAGTACGCGGCGGATGGTGGGGAAGGTCTCGAGCAGGTGAATCAGGACGGGGACCGACACGTTGTACGGCAGGTTGGCGACAATCGCGGTCGGCCCCGCGGGAGAAGTTGTCGCAGCGCCACCATTCCCAGCGGGCGCGGCGGGCAGCTCGGTCACGGTCAGTGCGTCGGCCTGAACAACAGTGAGCGCTCCCGCGCCGACCCCGTGCGCCGCACACGTCGCCGGCAGTTCCGCGGCCAGGCGCGGGTCGATCTCGATCGCGGTCACGGGGTGACCCTGTTCCAAAAGCCCGAGGGTGAGCGACCCCAGCCCGGGCCCGACCTCCACCACGGATTCGCCCGGTTGCAGTTTCGCCGCGGTCACAATCTTGCGCACCGTGTTGGCGTCGTGGACAAAGTTCTGCCCCCATTTTTTCGTCGGCGACACGTCGAGGCGCCCGGCGAGCGCGCGTATCTCGGACGCACCCAGCAACGTCACCACTCGCCGTACACCCGTTCCGTGTTTCGCGCGATGTCCGCGGCCAGTTCGTCGACCTCCACGCTCAGATGTCCCGCCATGAACCGGAGTGTAAGCGGAATGAGGTACGGCGCGTTCGGCCGACCTCGAAACGGTGTGGGCGTGAGGAACGGCGCGTCCGTTTCGACCAACACGAGTTCACGCGGCGCAACATCGAGCGCCGCGCGGATCCCTTTGGCGTTCCCGAACGTCACGGTTCCCGCGAACGACATGTACCAGCCATTCTCGGCACAAATCCCCGCCAGGTCCTCGTCCCCCGAAAAACAGTGGAACACGGTTCGGTCCGGCGCCCCAACCCGTAACAGGGTGTCGACGACGGCGCCGTGCGCATCGCGGTCGTGAATCTGCATCGCGAGGCCGTTGGCTTTGGCGATGTCGATGTGGGCTTCGAACGACTGCAACTGCGGTGCACGGCCGGATTCGTCGGTTCGGAAAAAGTCGAGGCCCGTCTCGCCCACCGCGCGCACCCGCTCACGGCCTGCCAGCTCGGCAATCCCCGCAATGTGTTCGTCGAGCACGCCTCGCTCGGCCAGTCGCGGCGCTTCATTCGGGTGAATGGCAACCGCCGCGAGCACTCGTGCGTCCCGGTCGGCAAGATCGGCGCTCCAGCGCGACGTTTCCAAATCGGTTCCGACCTGCACGACACCCTTGATTCCTGCCGCAATAGCGCGGTCGAGGCTCTCCGCGGGCGAGAGCGGGTTGTCGCCGTCCGCGATTTCGAGGTGGGTGTGGTTGTCGTACACGGCGACCGTCAGAGGTTCGGGCAAAGGCGGAAACTCGAGGTCTCGTGTGAGGTCGCCGTCCGTTCCTTTTCGCGCGCGCAGCGGTTCGGACACGGCTATTCCTCGATGCGGGGAAAAAGCGAATCGAGCGCCGACACGCGAATGCCCGCCGGCGTGATACCCCACTGGCCGGCGCGGGACAGGTTTTGGTCGGTCAATTTGCCCAGTGCCTCGCCGAGCCCGAGAGCGTCCCACAGTTTCTGGGTCGATGTCGGCATGATCGGGGACAACCCCACCGCAATCGCGCGAAGGCCTTCGACCGCGGTGTACAGCACGGTGTGGAGGCGGTCACGGTTGGCGTCGTCTTTCGCGAGGACCCACGGCTCTTGCTCGGTGATGTAGAGGTTGAGTGCGTCGACGATTGTCCACACCGCGGTGATCGCGTCGTGAATCGCGAGCCGGTCGATAGCGGAATTGGCCGCGCCGAACGCCTTCGCCACGGTGTCGGCGATGACGGCGTCCGCGTCGTTCAGTTCGTTGGCAGCGGGAACCTCGTTGTCGCAGTAGCGCACCACCATCGCAAGCACGCGACTCGCGAGGTTGCCGAACCCGTTCGCCAACTCGGCCTGGTATCGCGCGGCGAGGTCCTCCCACGAGAACGACCCGTCCTGACCGAAGTTGATGGCGCTCAAGAAGTAGTAGCGGAAAGTATCGGCGCCGAACACGTCGGTGATTTGGTGAGGCGCGATGCCGGTCAGTTTCGACTTCGACATCTTTTCGCCGCCGACCAGCAACCAGCCGTGTCCGAAAACCCGCTTGGGCGGTTGAAGCCCCGCGGCCATGAGCATCGCTGGCCAGATGACCGCGTGAAAACGGGCGATGTCTTTTCCGACGATGTGGATGCCCGGCCAGCGCGAGTCGAACTCGGCGTCATCCGAACCCCACCCGGTGGCGGTGATGTAGTTGAGCAGAGCATCGAACCAGACGTAGACGACGTGACTGTCGTCCCACGGGATTTTGATTCCCCAGTCGAACGACGCCCGCGAGATGGAGAGGTCGTCGAGCCCGCGTTTGACGAACGAGATGATTTCGTTGCGGACGCTGTCCGGTTGGATGAAGTCGGGCTGGGATTCGTAGAGGTCCAACAGTTTCTGTTGGAAGTCGCTCATGCGGAAGAAATAGTTCGATTCTTTGAGGATTTCGACGGGCCGCGTGTGAATGGCGCAGACCTTGTCCCCCGGGAAATCGTCGCCCCCGTCGAGCAGGTCGCCCGGCTGTTTGTATTCCTCA
>JAULYU010000005.1:0-1633 GCA_032117735.1 Microbacteriaceae bacterium | reverse complement strand
ACTCGATGACTCGGGTCGCCAAGAACCAACTCGCCGTGATCCAGGGCTCACGCCCGCTCGGTGACGGAAACGTTGATTCCGCCGTGTTCTCGGCCGCCAAGCGCCTGTTCGGTGCTGGTCGCGCCCTGGAAACGGGTGGGTCGCTGACCGTCATCGCGACCATTGACAATCAGACCGCCGGTTTCGCCGGTGCCGTTCGCGACGAGCTTCTCGACGTCGCGACCGCTGTCGTCACGCTCTAAGGGCGACCGTGCTCGAATCGATTGATGGGCTGATTGCGGAACACGCGCAGTTACAGGTGGACCTCGCCGATTCGGCGATTCACGCCGATCCGGCGCGCGCCAAGAAACTCAATCGACGGTATTCCGAACTGAACCAGATCGTGACGACGCACGAGGCCCTGACCGCGGCGCGGGAGGACTTGGCCGCGGCCAAAGAACTCGCGAAAGACGACGAGGTGTTCGCGAGCGAAATCCCTGCGATGGATTCGAGCGTCACCGAACTCGAAGAAAAACTGCGCCGGCTACTGATACCGCGGGACCCCGACGACGGTCGCGACGTGATCATGGAAATCAAGGGGGGCGAGGGCGGGGCCGAAAGTTTCCTGTTCGCCGCCGACCTGTTGCGGATGTACACGCAATATGCGGACAGCCGAGGCTGGCGCGTCGAAATCCTCGACAAAACCGACAGCGACCTCGGTGGCTTCAAGGACGTTCAAGTCGCCATCAAGGCCAACGCATCCGACCCCGCCAACGGAGCGTGGGCCCGGTTGAAGTACGAAGGCGGTGTGCACCGAGTGCAACGCGTCCCCGCGACCGAGGCGCAAGGTCGAATCCACACCTCGACGACGGGTGTCCTGGTTTTTCCCGAAGTGGACGAACCCGAAGAAGTCGACATCAGCCCGAACGACCTTCGGATCGACGTGTTCCGCTCAGGTGGTCCGGGTGGACAGTCCGTGAACACGACCGACTCGGCGGTCCGCATCACCCACGTTCCCACCGGCATCGTCGTGTCCTGCCAGAACGAGAAAAGCCAGATTCAGAACAAGGAGTCCGCGATGCGCGTTCTGCGCGCTCGGCTTCTCGCGCGCCAGCAGGAAGAACGGGACGCGGTCGCGAGCGACGCCCGCAAGAGCCAGATTCGCGGCATGGATCGGTCCGAGCGAATTCGCACCTACAACTTCCCCGAGAACCGAATTGCTGATCATCGCACCGGATACAAGTCCTACAACCTGGACCAGGTCATGAACGGTGCGCTCGAGCCCATCATCGAATCGTGCATCACCGTCGACGAAGAGGCGCGACTGAAAGCGCTCTCGGAGTCCACCGGCTCGTGACCGACGTCGGCACGCTGGTGAGTGATCTGGCGGACCGTTTTGGTCGAGCCGGAATCGAATCGGCGCTGGCGGACGCCGAACTCATTGTTGGTCATGTGACTGAGTGGACTCGTGGTGAGGTCGCCACTCACGCGTTCATGGGTGCGGAACTGGCCACCGACGTGGTCGCCCGCATCGAACTTTTAGCGATTCGCCGCGAGGCGCGCGAGCCGCTGCAACACATCACCGGCCAAGCGCCGTTTCGTCACCTCGTGCTCGAGGTCGGTCCCGGGGTGCTTGTGCCCCGGCCCGAAACGG
>JAULYU010000004.1:0-2639 GCA_032117735.1 Microbacteriaceae bacterium | reverse complement strand
ATCGGTCGGGTCGTAGAACCGCGCGATGATTTTGGCCAACGTCGATTTACCGGCTCCCGTTGCACCCACCAGCGCAACCGTTTCGCCGCCCGGGATGGCGAGGCTGAACGTCGGCAGGACAAGTGACTCGGGGTTGTAGGCGAAGGCGACCGAGTCCAGCGATAGGTCCCCGCGCGTTGCGTTGAAGGGCTCAGGATCGCGCTGTTCCACCACCGACGGTTGTTCCTCGAGGAAGCCCGAAATCTTTTCGAGCGCCGCCGAGGCGGACTGGAACGAGTTGTAGAACATCGCGAGGTTTTCAATCGGCCCGAAGAAACGACGGGTGTACAGCACCACCGCCAACAGAGCGCCGACGGCCAATCCACCCTCGACGACCCGAAATGCCCCCAGCAACAGGACCGTCGCAACGGTGAGGCTGCCGATGACTTTCAGAGCGGGGTCGTAAATGCCGTAGACCTCGATTGTCCGTTTGGTCGCATACCGATAGTCCTCGACCTTATCGGCGTAGGCATCGCGATCAACGGGTTCCCGGCGGAACGACTTGACCGCTCGGATTCCGGTCATGCTCTCGACAAATTGAATGATGAGTCTCGTTGAATAAATGCGCGACGCACGGAACTCGCGGCGCGATGCGCTGGAAAACCACCAGGTGACACCCGCGACGGGAATCATCGCGAGCGCGAGGGGAATCCCGCTGATCGGGTCAATCGCGACCAAGGCGATGGCGGTGAACAGGAGGAACAGGACGCCCGACGCCAGGCTGCTCAGACCGCCGCTCAAGAGTTCGCCCAGAGTGTCGATGTCGCTGGTTTGTCGGGCGATGATTCGGCCCGAGGTGTACCGCTCGTGAAACTCGAGGCTCAGGCGCTGGGTGTGAGCAAAGATTCGACGGCGAAGTTCCCCCAACACGTCTTGGCTGATGGTGATGGACCAGCGCGTGTAGAGCGCGAGAAACGCTGCCGCACCCGCGCCGGACAGCACAAACCCCAGGACAATGAGCAGAATCGGTCCGAAATTGTTGTCGTCCACCGCGGCGGGCAATCCCGTGTCGAAACCGCGCGCGATGAGCGTCGGGCCGACCACCTGCAGTGCGGTGCTGACCACGACGAGAACGACGGTGGCCAAGAACCGCGCGCGATACGGACGAACCACATCCCACAAGAGGTTGACGGAACGCTGCCGAATCCGGCGGTTCTCTTTTCGATTGAGGTCCTGGCGGTCCTCGCCCACCACGCCGAAGGTGCTCATGCGTCGTCCTCCGGGAGTTCGCGCGGCTCATCGTCGAACGAGGAAATCACATGACGGTACGCGGCCGACGAGGCCAACAGTTCCGCGTGTGTTCCGACCGCGGTGATGCGCCCCTTTTCCAACAGTGCGACGCGATCGGCCAACATGACGGTCGACGGGCGGTGAGCCACGACCAGAGCGGTGGTCGTCTTCAAGACGCGGCGCAGCGCCGCTTCGACCCGCGCCTCGGTTTCCACGTCCAGAGCCGACAGCGGGTCGTCCAACACCAACACCTCGGGCGCCGCGGCAATCGCGCGCGCGAGCGCCAGTCGCTGGCGTTGACCACCCGACAGGCTCTGCCCCTGTTCGCCGATGATGGTGTCGACGCCGTTCGGCAGGGAGTGCACGAACTCGGCCTCGGCGATGTCGAGGGCCTGATGCAGAACCGCGGTCGCCTGTTCGTCGGGAGCGTCACGCAAGTCGTGTCGACCCAACAGCACGTTGTTGCGAACGGTGTCCGAGAAGAGCGTCGCGTCTTCGAAGGCCATCGCGATACGAGTTCGCAGGGTCGTCAGATCGAGCGAACGGATGTCGACTCCGTCCAAGAGAATTCGACCCGCGGTGACGTCGTAGAGTCGTGCGGGCAATGCTGTCAGTGTGGTCTTGCCGCACCCCGTCGATCCGACGAGCGCCATCGTCTCGCCCGGACGAATCTCGAGGTTCACGCCGTTCAACAGGTCGGGTGTGCCCGCCGGGGTCCCCTCGTGGCGGAAATGAACGTCCTCGAAGACGAGCGAACCACCGGTCTCAGCAGGAGTCACGGGATTTTCCGGGTTAACGATGTCGTTGCGGCGGTCCAGCACCTCGAAGATACGGTTCAGTCCGCTGTGTGCCTCAAGCGCTAGAGCCATGAGATACCCGATTGATTCGATCGGCCCCGCGAGCACCGCGGCTGTCGCGAAGAACGCGAAAAACTGCCCCGTGGTGAGGTCGCCCTCGCTGGCGAGCCAGACTCCGGTCAGAAGACAAATGGCGAGAGCGAAATCGGGAACCCACACCAGCCAGAAGCCGAGAGTTGCCTTGGCGTTCCCTTTCACGACCTCCAACTGTCGGCCGGTTGCGGCTTGGTCTGCGAAATCTGACAGTGCGTCCGAGCCGCGACCGAACGATCGGAGAACGCGGATACCGTGAACGGACTCTTCGACGGACGTGGCGACATCGCCCCACTTGTCCTGCGCGGCGCGGGACAGTCCGGTGTAGCGGGACCTAAAACGCGACCCGAACACGAACATGGGTATCGAACAGACGAGGAACACCAGAGCGAGCAACGGGCTCCAGGTGAACAAAATCAGCACGCCAAACACGATGGTGATGGCGTTGGAGACAAGTAGGACGAACCCGAACGACATCCA
>JAULYU010000003.1:0-1957 GCA_032117735.1 Microbacteriaceae bacterium | reverse complement strand
GGGACATGAGTCCGCCCGCGACAATTATCAGAATCCCACCGAGCGTGGAAATCGTGGCGCCTAGCGCCAACGCACGTCGACGACCCCGCTGCATCGCAAAGCGCGCGAGTGGGATTGCCGCAATCGCCGCGCCGAGAGTGGACATCGTGGCCGCGAGTCCCGCCGCAAATTCACCGCCCGCGACGTGCGCCGCGAGGAGAGAACCGACGGACACAGCAGTACCGAGCCCGATCCCGGCGAAAACCTGCCCAGCGACCAGCGCGCGCCGAATTCGGCGAACTCCCGCGTCCACTAGGACACTCGGTCGTCGCGGTTTTTGGCTGGGTTCGACAGCGTGCCGATGCCCTCAATCGTGATGTCGACGGTTTGACCGTCCACGAACCCGCCCAGTCCGGCGGGGGTTCCCGTGCAGATGATGTCGCCGGGGTACAGCGTGAGTCCGTTCGACACGAAGGCGATGATCTCGGGAATCTTGTGGGTCATGTCGCCCGTGAATCCGTGGCGGCGAACCTCGCCGTCGACACGGGTCGTTATCTCATTCCGCGCGAACGGGTCGAATTCCGTTTCGATCCACGGACCGATCGGACAGAACGTGTCGAACCCTTTGGCGCGGGCCCACTGACCGTCGGCGAACATCACGTCGCGGGCCGACACGTCATTCGCGATGGTGTACCCGAAGACGACGCCCGCCCAATCCTTCGCCGCGACGCGGTGGGCGACTTTCCCAATGACGACGGCGAGTTCGCCTTCGTGCACGATTCGCCCCTCCACCGGCGGCAACACAATCGTGTCACCCGGCCCGATTATGGTGGTCGGCGGCTTGAAAAAAATCAGGGGCGTTGGGGGGCCATCGTGATGCATCTCGGCGGCGTGCTCGGCGAAGTTCATCCCGACACACACAACCTTGGACGGGGCAACCGGTGCGAGCGGGGCAATATCCGCGAACGGAACCGTTTCGCTCGTCCGGTGGATGCCGTCGTGAATCGGGTCACCCTCGACGAGCACCACGTCGGCGCCCTCGATCACACCATAACGCGACTCACCGTCGTGCTGAAACCGGACAACCTTCATTTGACGAGCCTAGTCCCGCTGACCGTTAGTCGTTCTGTTTCTTGAGGCGCGATGCTGCTCGCTGGCGCGCGTTCTGCTCGAGTTCGACCTTGCGAATGCGCACCTTTTCGGGCGTCACCTCGACACACTCGTCTTCACGAGCGAATTCGAGACACTCCTCGAGCGTCATGTCTCGGGGCGGGGTCATTTTCTCGAGAACCTCAGACGTCGACGACCGAATGTTGTTGAGCTGCTTTTCCTTGGTCACGTTGACGTCCATGTCATCCGCGCGCGAATTCTCGCCGACGACCATGCCCTCGTAGACCTCGTCACCGGGCTGAACGAAGAACGCCATGCGCTCTTGGAGCGCCATCATCGCGAACGGCGTCGCTACTCCCGTGCGGTCGGCGACGATCGAGCCGTTCTGGCGGGTGATGATCTGGCCCGCCCAGGGCGCATAACCGTGCGAGATGGCGTTCGCGATTCCCGTACCGCGCGTGATGGTGAGGAACTCGGTGCGGAAACCGATGAGCCCTCGCGACGGAACGATGAATTCCATTCGGACCCAACCCGTGCCGTGGTTCGTCATCCCCTCCATGCGACCCTTGCGGGCGGCGAGAAGTTGGGTGATTGCACCGAGGTAATCCCCGGGCGCATCGACGGTGAGGTGCTCGAACGGCTCGTGTGTCGCGCCGTTGACCTTTTTGGTCACAACCTGTGGCTTTCCGACGGTCAGTTCGAACCCTTCGCGTCGCATGTTCTCGACGAGAATCGCCAACGCGAGTTCTCCTCGTCCCTGAATCTCCCACGCGTCGGGGCGACCGATATCAACGAGACGAACCGAGACGTTTCCGATGAGTTCGCGGTCGAGACGGTCCTTCACCATGCGTCCCGTGAGTTTGTGACC
>JAULYU010000002.1:0-6383 GCA_032117735.1 Microbacteriaceae bacterium | reverse complement strand
CCCAGTCCGGCGCGCAGGATTGGCACGATCAGCGGACGAGGCTCAGCGAGAATCACGCCTTCCGTGGGGGCGACGGGGGTCTCGATGTGGTGGGGCACAACGCGGACATCGCGAGTGGCTTCATACGCCAGAAGCGTCATCAGTTCGTCGGTTAGGGTTCGGAAAATCGACGACGGTGTGGTCTTGTCCCGCAGTACCGTCAGCTTGTGGGTGACGAGGGGGTGTTCGGCAACTATGACTCGCATAGGCTCAATCTATCGAACGGAGCGCGAATGACCGAGGACACTGTCGCAATGGACGAGGCGCTGCGCCTCGCGCGGTTGGCCCTCGCGTCCGCCGACGTGCCGGTCGGTGCCGTCGTTCTCGATCCAGCCGGACAGATTGTGGGTCGCGGTCACAACGAGCGTGAATTGAGGGGGGACCCGACGGCGCACGCCGAAATCGTTGCTCTTCGCGATGCCGCTGAAGCGCACGGCTCGTGGAACCTGTCCGACCACACCCTTGTCGTGACGCTCGAACCGTGTGCCATGTGCGCGGGGGCGATTCTTAATGCGCGGATTTCCCGAGTCGTCTTCGGAGCGTGGGACGACAAAGCGGGGGCGGCGGGCAGTGTCCTTGACGTCCTTCGAACCCGTACGCTCCCCGCTCGAGTCGACGAGGTCATCGGCGGGGTTCGTGCCGACGAGTGTTCCGCGCTGTTGACCGAGTTCTTCGGCCGACTGCGCTGACGCGACTAGACGTACAGTTCGGCGTCCCACAGGACGGCGATGATGAGCGAGATGAACGCCAAGCCCCCGGCAGCATGGAAGAACGGCTGAAGTTTGGCTTCGCCCTTTTTCTGCCGGCTGCTTCCGAGAATCGCGGCGACAAGAGCGCCGACTGCGAGAAGAAATTTGACCGTGATTTTGAGGTTGTCGGGTGAGTCGCCCGCCATATAGGTCAGGCCGACCAGAATCGTGCCGGTGACAAGTTGAATCGTCGCACCCCAGATCATCAGGGTGAACGGGTAATCCGACTTGGCGCGCATTTTCAGGATGAACGCTCCGACCAGGATGGCCATTCCGACGAGGTGGACGAGGACAAGGGTTTCGTAAATGACGGGAGGAAGATTCACGGGTAAATCCTTTCGATGACGACGGGTGCGACGGTTGTCATAATACGCTGGCAGTATGAGCGAATCCTTCGCATTTCTCGGCACCGGTTCGATGAACGGAGCGATTCTCGACGGACTCCGCGCCGCCGACCCGACTGTTCGGGTTCGCGTGACCACAAAGTCGAGCGACCGCGTGCGTCCGGGGGTTGATTCGCGTTCGACGGACGCCGACCCCGGCGCCAACCGCTGGGCGGTGGACGGCGCCACCATCGTGGTCATCGGTGTCAAACCCTTTGCCGTCGCCGATCTTTTGACCGAGGTCGCGGACGCCCTCGACCCTGCAGCGCTCATCATTTCGGTCGCCGCGGGTATCACGACGGAAGCGATGGAGAGGCTCGTCGCGAACCCCGTCGTCCGATCGATGCCCAACACCCCCGCTCTCGTGGGGAAGGCCGTCACGGGAATTGCGGGGGGATCGCGCGCGACCCCGGACCACCTGGCCCGAGCGCGTTCGTTGTTCGAGAGCGTGGGCTGGGTGCTCGAACTGCCCGAAGAACGGATTGACGCTCTCAGCACAATTTCGGGCTCGGGGCCGGCGTATGTTTTTCACGCGATGGAAAAGTGGACGGCGGCGGCTCGTGAACTCGGCTTTTCCGAGGACGATGCCCGCAACCTCGTCGAAAAAACGTTTGCGGGGGCAACCGCGTTGTTGGACGCATCGGACGTTGGCCCAGCCGAACTGCGCCGGCGAGTGACGAGCCCGAACGGCACCACCGAACGCGCGATTGCGGTATTGGACGATGCCCACCTTCACGAGATTTTTGCCGCCGCCGCGAACGCAGCGCTCGCCCGCGCGCGTGAAATTGCTCGGGAACTCGATTCCTAGATTCAGGGAAGCCGTAAAGGTTTCTCACAGGGAACGTCAAGCGACGGGCACGAGGGTTGTGAGTGTGAGACACACACAACCGAAAGGACGTCACACAGATGGCTAAAAATACAAATGCTGATCCGGTCGAGCCGACCGTCCCGTCCAACCGAAACAGGTTGCGGACGGTGGGGTGGATTGCCGGAGGTGTCCTCGTACTCGGGGCGACTTTCGCCGCTGGCGCCGCAATCGGAGACCGTTTCGACGGACCCCGCGGTGGTGACTTCGCCGCTGGACAGCAGTCGGGTGACGGCGAGCACGGACCGGGCAAGGGTGGCCACCGCGGTGACCGCGACGGAATGCACGGACCGGGCAAGGGTGGCCACGGCGGTGACCGCGACAAAATGCAGGGACCGCGCGGCTCGATGCCCGATGACACTGCTCCGGCTCCGGACGTCACTCCGTAGTCACATCACACCACCGTGTTGACAGAGAACACGACAGGGTATCCCGCAGGGGATACCCTGTTTTGTGAACGACATCGTCGACGTGCTCGCAGAACTGCTGCACCGCGACATTCTCGTCCACCGAAGTCACGCTAGACTGCAGGGTATTGTTCATTTGCCGACCGGTCGGTTGGCTCAGGTAAAGGTGTCCCATGGGTTCCGTTATTAAGAAGCGCCGCAAGCGTATGGCGAAGAAGAAGCACCGCAAGTTGCTTCGCAAGACTCGCCACCAGCGTCGCAACAAGAAGTAGCCGTCCGATAGCACCATGACCGGCCTGACTGTCGAATTGATGGGGAAGCCCGGTTGCCATTTGTGTGACGACGCCCGAGACATCGTGAACGCGGTTCTTCAGGATTTTCCGCAAGCCGAGCTCGTTGAGCACAACATTCTCGACGACGCCGAGATGTTTGAGACCCTCCAGAATGACATCCCCGTCATTCTCATCAACGGTGAACGGCACTCCCACTGGCGCGTGGACGAGGAGTCGTTCCGATCGGCACTGACACAGGAGCTCGCGTGATTCAACACCTCGTCGTGTGGAAGCTCGTCGACCATTCCGCGTCCGAACGGGCTGAGGTGCTGGCTCGGTTCGCGGCCGAACTCAGCGCACTGGTCGGTGTCGTTCCCGGTCTGGTGAGTGTCTCGCTGACCCCCGATGTGGGAGACACCCCCAACAACTGGGATGTCTCGCTCATCTCGATTCACGAATCGCGCGAGGCGCTCGCGGTCTATCAGTCGCACCCCGCCCATGTTGCCATCGGTGCCTGGTGGGGTCCCCTCGTCGCGCAACGCGGAGCGGTCGACAGCGAGATCTAGATGTGCGGCAGGTATGCGTCAACCCTGAGCGGTGAGGAACTCGGTCGGTACTTTCACGCTGACGAAATCCCGAGCGTCGAGTTGCGACCGTCGTGGAATATCCCGCCAACCGCGGACGTGCCGATTGTCCTGGAAAAGCGTCACGACCGTGCGCGACTCGTGACCTCCGCCCGATGGTCACTCGTTCCCCCGTTCGCAGACAGCCTCACTCTCAAGTACCCGACGTTCAACGCGCGCAGTGAAACGGTCACCGAGAAACCCACGTTCCGCGGTTCCGTTGGGCATCAGCGAGCCCTTCTGCCGGCCGACGCCTACTACGAATGGCGGACCGAGGGAAAGGTGAAAACCCCTCACGCGGTGAACTCTCCGGCCGGCCAACTCGCCTTTGCCGGCCTGTACTCGTGGTGGCGAGCGGGACCCGACAGCGAGTGGGTTCTCACCGCCACGATTCTGACGATGGCCGCCCCAGAACCCATCGCGTGGCTCCACGATCGCACACCCGTCGTCCTCGGCCGCGACGACTGGGACTGGTGGCTGAATCGCGACAGCACGGCTGACCAGCGGTTCATCGACGATGCGGTGGCGCGGTCGCAACCGGTCGCCGAAGCCCTTGTCGCCCACGAGGTTGCACCCCTCGCGGGAAATGGTCCGCACCTGCTCGACCACGTCTGACGCGTCCGTTTGTAGACTGACGACATGTCCGTGAATCCCGATTTGGTCGGGCGAGAGTTTCCGCCCGTCGGCCCGTACCTCGTTGGCCGCGAAAAGGTCCGCGAGTTCGCTCGCGCGGTCGTGGCGACCAACCCTATTTACCTCGATGTCGCGGCAGCCCGCGCCGCCGGTCACGCCGATGTCGTCGCACCCCCCACGTTCGCGGTGGTCGTCCAGGAATTGACCCTTGCGCAGCTTCTTGCTGAACCCGACGCCAACATCGATTTCACGCGAGTTGTTCACGGCGACCAACGCTTCTCGTTCAGCCGCGACATCGTCGCCGGAGACGAACTGACCGCCACGCTCGCCGTCACCAGTGTCAAGACCCTGGGCGGACATTCGATGGTGACGTCCGAAAGCGTGATGACCGACGCTCGCGGCGATCACGTCGTCACCGCGACATCCACACTCGTCGTTCGAGGGGATGAATAAGCCATGACCACGGGACTTACCGTCGGCGAAACCGTCGCCACCACGACCGTTCACCTCGACCGCACGTCGCTCGTGCGCTATGCCGGGGCGAGCGGTGACTTCAACCCGATTCATTTTCGTGACGACATCGCCCAGTCGGTTGGACTTCCCGGTGTTCTCGCTCACGGGATGCTGACGATGGGTCTCGCCATCCAACCCGTTCTCGAATTCCTCGGAACGAAAGGCCGTGTCATCGACTACGGCGTTCGTTTCACGCGGCCCGTCCTCGTCGACGCCATCGCCGGCGCGGATGTGACGACAGCCGTGGTGGTCGGTGCCGTGATGGACGACGCTGTGCGCTTCGACCTGACCGTCACCTTCGGTGGCGAAACCGTACTCGGCAAAGCCCAGGTTCAGGTCGTTTTTGACTAACACCGCCGACTTCCGCGAACTCACCACCCTGCGCGTGGGGGGAGCGATTTCCGACTTACGTGAACCGACCACCCGTGGTGAACTCATCGACACGTTTCGGGACGTCAGTTCGTCACGCCAACCCTGGTTTCTGCTCGGCGGAGGATCCAACATCGTGGTGTCGGACGAGCCGTTCGACGGGACCGTCATTCGCGTCGCGACGCGCGGAATCGACCGGCACGACGACGGCGAGCGCGTGCTCGTCACCGCTCAGGCGGGCGAGTCGTGGGACGCCCTCGTGGCCTGGACCGTCGACAACGGGTTGGCCGGGCTCGAAGCGCTCAGCGGAATTCCGGGGACGGTCGGCGCCGCACCACTCCAAAACATTGGAGCGTATGGCGCGGAACTCGCCGATACGTTCGAGTCCCTGCAATTTCTCCCCGCAGGACGACCCGATGTGGTCACCCTGCGCTCCGATGCATTGGCCTTCGGCTATCGCCACTCGTCTCTGAAGGAAGGACTGACGGGTTTGGTGATCTCGGTGACCTTTGCGCTGACGCCCTCGGCCGAATCCGGCCCGATTCGATTCGAGCAACTCGTGCGGGCACTCGAGGTCGAACTCGGAGATTCGGTACCGCTCGCCGAGGTTCGTCGTTCCGTCCTCGAACTACGTGCGAGCAAAGGGATGGTGATTTCGGGCGATCCCGATTCGGTCAGCGTCGGGTCGTTTTTCACGAACCCCATCGTGTCGGATGACGTGTCGCGAAAGTTACCCGCGGACACCCCGCGATTCCCGGTGGAGCCCGCACGCGACGACATCGTTGTTCCGCTCGGTGTGGAACCCGAGTTCCCCGATTACGGCGCGACACCGAGCGATGTCAAACTGAGCGCCGCGTGGCTCATCGACAACGCGGGGATACCCCGGGGATTTGCGTTGGCGGGTAGCAACGCCGCCATCTCCAGCAAACACACGCTCGCCATCATCAATCGCGGGGGCGCTACCGCCGACGAGATACTCGAACTCGCCCGATACATCACGATCCGGGTGCACGACGCGTTCGGCGTGATGCTCGAACCCGAACCGACGATGATCGGTTTCGACTAAGCGAAGAGCTTCTGAAGTCGCTGGATGCCCTCGAGCAGTTCGTCGTCACCGAGTGCGTACGCAAACCGCAGATAACCGCTGGGACCGAACGCTTCACCCGGGACGACCGCTACTTCGGCGACGTCGAGGATGTAATCCGCGAGTTGCAGCGTTGTGTCGATGCGCTTCCCACCCCACTCGCGACCGAGCAACGCGGTCACGTCGGCATAGACGTAGAACGCGCCGCCGGGTTCGGGGACAACGAAACCCTCGATCTTCGACAGTTCCGCGAGCATGATTTCGCGCCGACGGGCGAACGCTTTTTTCATGTCGTCAACGACGGATTGGTCGCCGTTCAACGCGGCGATGGCCGCCCGCTGGGAGATGTTGGAGACGTTGCTCGACAGGTGAGATTGCAGGTTCGCCGAGGCCGCCGTGACGTCCGCGGGCGAGACCATCCACCCGAGCCGCCAACCGGTCATCGC
>JAULYU010000001.1:0-13603 GCA_032117735.1 Microbacteriaceae bacterium | reverse complement strand
CACCTGACCATCGTAAGAGGATTGTCGGGTCGTTGTACTCCGTCGGAATTTCCGACAGCGAAAGGGTGCGTCCCCGAAAGGGGAAGTGGTTTTTGATATTTCCTTGGGGCGTTGTCCGCCGCAACCGGGTCACCGGTTTGCACGCATGACCACAAGGAGACACAGATCACCGATCCGCGAATAAACGAGCGCATCCGCGTTCCCGAGGTCCGACTCATCGGACCGGCCGGCGAACAGGTTGGCGTCGTCACGTTAGAGGTCGCACAGCGCATCGCGCGCGACGCCGACCTCGACCTTGTCGAAGTAGCTCCGGAGGCGAAACCTCCCGTCGTCAAAGTTATGGACTTCGGGAAATTCAAGTACGAAGCCGCTCAAAAAGCGAAGGAAGCACGTCGAAACCAGGTACAGACCGTCCTCAAAGAGGTTCGTTTCCGACTGAAAATCGACGTCCACGACTACGAAACCAAACTCAAGCACGCCATGTCGTTCCTCAAGGGGGGCGACAAGGTGAAAGCCATGATCCAGTTCCGCGGTCGTGAACAATCCCGCCCCGAGGCGGGCGTTCGCCTCCTTCACAAGTTCGCTGAAGCCGTAGCCGAGTTCGGGACCATAGAACACTCTCCGACCGTCGATGGCCGAAATATGACGATGATTATCGCCCCACTGAAGACCAAAGCAGACGCGAAAGCGGAATCCGCCAAGGCGAAAACCTCGGCACCGAAAACGGCACCCGCCGCACCGGAAACTCCCGCCGCAGCGGAATAACGAAAGAGAAGAATATGCCGAAGCAGAAGACCCACTCGGGTACGAAGAAGCGCTTCAAGATCACCGGCACCGGAAAGATCAAGAAGCAGGGCGCGGGAATGCGCCACAATCTCGAGGTCAAGTCGAGCAGCGTCAAGCGCAGCCTCAACAAGGACCGAGTGCTCGCCCCCGCCGACCAAAAGGTCATCAAGAAGCTTCTCGGCAAGTAGCCCGAGACCGAATTTAAGGAACTGACATGGCACGAGTTAAAAATGCGGTCAACGCGGCAAAGAAGCGTCGCACAACTCTCGAGCGCGCCGCGGGGTACCGCGGACAGCGTTCGCGTCTCTATCGCAAGGCCAAGGAACAGGTTGTTCACTCGCTGAACTACGCGTTCCGTGACCGCCGCGCGAAGAAGGGCGAATTCCGACGCCTCTGGATTCAGCGCATCAACGCGGCGGCACGCCTCAACGGAATCACCTACAACCGACTCATCCAAGGTCTGGCGCTTGCCGGCATCGAGGTCGACCGTCGCATGCTGGCCGAACTCGCCGTGAATGACGCGGCGACGTTTGCGTCGATTGCGAAGGCGGCGAAGGCTGCTCTTCCGGCGGACACCTCGGCCCCGAAGAAGTCATAGCCACGCATCTACCCGTCGAGACCCCCGCTGAAAAGCGGGGGTTTTGTCGTTGGGCACGAGGAAAACGAGCAGTTTTCCGCCCAACATCCAACAAACGTCCAATGAACGTCCAATTTTCGTCAAAGTCGATAGACGGCGGGTTGCTGGCGTTCTAGCGTTCAAGTGTGCTCACCACGGAGCGCAGCGAAAGGAAAACTCCAATGAACAAGATCACGAAATCGATGGCGGTGGCCACCGCGGCTGTCCTCATCGGATTTGGCGGGTGGGCAACCACTTCTGCCAACGCGGCAACGGACGACGAGATTGCGGACTACCTGGCCGAGGCTGTTGCGGCTCAGTTGGGTATTGAGAATTCGGACGCCCTGCGCGAACTCATCGCCGACGCGATGGCAAACAACCTGTTGGACCCCTCGGTGACGGACGCAGCCGGTAACACGGTGGACGGTGTCTCCACGCTGACGGCGGAAGAATTGGCCGCCCTGCTGGACTCGAACCTCACCCAGCAGCTCAGCGCGATCGAACAGCAGCTGCTTGACCTCGGCATCACCAACGATGATGACGATGAGGACGATGAGGACGAAGCTGAAGAGGACGACGACGAGGCTGAAGAGGACGACGATGACGCGGAGGATGAGGCTGAAGACGACGCGGATGACGTTGAGGACGAGGACGAGGACGACGAAGACGAAGACGACGAAGACGTTGAGGACGAGGACGACGAGGACGAGGACGAGGACGAGGACGACGAGGACGAGGACTAACCTCAACCTGCTGCTCGAGAACGAGCCTCCGATTCGTCGGGGGCTCGTTTTCGTTGGGTAACATCAAACTCGTGATCACAAACCCCGCCGACCCGCAGGTCAAAGCGATTGCCCGGCTCGGGCAGCGTTCGCGCCGCGAGGACGCGGGGGTGTTCGTGGTCGAGGGGCCCCAAGCCGTTCGGGAACTGCTCACGTTCGCCCCGGATTCCGTCGTCGATGTTTTCTACACCGCGACGTTCGCCGAGAAACATGGCGGAATTCTGGAACTCGCGGAGAGGTCGCCCGCGACCGTCGATGAAGTGTCCGACAAGGTTCTCGCCGTGATGGCCGACACCGTGACCCCGCAAGGGGTCGTCGCCGTCGCGCAACTGCTCGACCACTCGCTCGACGACCTAGACGGCATTCGTCTCGTGGCGATTTGCGACGAGATTCGTGACCCGGGAAATGCCGGCACCGTGATTCGCGCGGCGGATGCGGCCGGAGCCGACGCGGTGATTCTGACGGGGGCATCGGTCGACCTCCACAACCCGAAACTTGTTCGCGCCAGCACGGGCTCGATTTTTCACTTGCCCATCATCGAACACGACGACCTTGCGGACGTGGTGGAGTGGTTACAGAGCCGCGGGGTGAGCGTACTCGCCGCCGCGGCGGACGGTGACACCATCCCGTCCATCCAGGCGTCACTCGACCAGCCGACGGCGTGGCTGTTCGGAAACGAAGCACACGGTTTGGACGACAACGCCCGCGCGCTCGCAGATCGGGTCGTGTCCGTGCCGATTTACGGGAAAGCGGAGTCGCTGAATCTCGCGACCGCGGCCAGTGTGTGTCTCTACGCCACGGCGTTCGCACAGAGTCGGGGGTAATCGCCGCTCGTCTAGGATTGGGGAGTGTCGAGCATCTCTACCCAGCAAGTCGCGGACGTCGTCGCCGAGGCGATTAGCGCTATCAACGCCGCAACGACGGGCGACGAACTGAAGCAGGTGCGAACCCAGTTCGTGGCGGACGGTTCACCGATTTCGCTCATCAACGCGACCCTGCGCGATGTGCCCGCCGAGGAAAAGGCGGAAGCCGGCAAGATCGTGGGGCAAGCCCGCGCAGAAATCAACCAGGCGTTTGCCGCGCGTGAGGCGCTGATTCTTCAGGCCGAAGAACACACCCGATTGCTCTCGGAGTCCGTCGATGTGACTGCGGTGGCGTCGCGTCGACGCGTCGGCGCCCGCCACCCGCTCAACCTGTTGATGGAAGAGATGTCGAACATCTTTGTGGGCATGGGCTGGGAGGTTGCGGAAGGTCCTGAACTGGAAAACGAGTGGTTCAACTTTGACGCGCTGAATTTCGACGAAGACCACCCCGCCAGGGCCATGCAGGACACCTTTTTCGTCGAGCCGGTCGAACGCCATCTCGTCTTGCGCACCCACACGTCGCCCGTGCAGATTCGCTCGCTGTTGTCGCGAGAATTGCCGGTGTATGTCGTCGCACCGGGGCGGGTTTATCGAACCGACGAACTGGACGCGACCCACACGCCCGTCTTTCACCAGATGGAGGGCATCGCCATCGACAAGGGACTCACGATGGCGCACCTCAAAGGCACGCTGGAGCACCTCGCGCGGGCGATGTTCGGCGAGGGTGCCAAGATTCGTCTGCGCCCCAACTATTTCCCCTTCACCGAACCGTCGGCTGAACTCGACATCTGGCACCCGACGTTCCGCGGCGGCGCTCGCTGGATCGAGTGGGGTGGCTGTGGCATGGTCAACCCCAACGTCCTGCGCGCCGCAGGCATCGACCCCGCGGAATACCAAGGTTTCGCGTTCGGAATGGGCATTGAGCGCACGTTGATGTTCCGCAACGACGTTGCCGACATGCACGACATGGTTGAGGGCGACGTTCGGTTCTCTCAGCAATTCGGGATGGTGATTTAGGTGCGGATTCCCGCGAGTCAGTTGCGCGAGTGGGTCGACCTTCCGGTTGACGTCACCGCCGAGCACCTCCACGAATCCCTCGTATCCGTCGGTTTCGAGGAAGAGGGCGTTCACCCGTCCGAGGTGTCCGGGCCCATCGTGGTGGGCCAGGTTCTGGAATTCACACCGGAGCCCCAAGACAACGGCAAAACCATCCGGTGGTGCCAGGTTCGGGTCGCCGCGGGGGATGCCGCCGATGCGGTTCGCGGAATCGTGTGTGGCGCATCAAACTTCGAGGTCGGCGACAAAGTGGTCGTGACGCTGCCGGGTTCCGTTTTGCCCGGCCCGTTCCCCATCGCCGCCCGCAAGACCTATGGACACGTGTCGGACGGCATGATCGCGTCGGCAAAGGAATTGGGTCTCGGCGACGAGCACAACGGGATCCTCCGTCTCGTGGAACTGGGGCTTGACCCCGAGGTCGGAGCCGACGCGATCGAACTGTTGGGCCTTGACGACTTCGCGGTCGAGATCAATGTGACGCCCGACCGCGGTTATGCGATGTCGATTCGCGGTGTGGCGCGGGAATACGCGCATGCGACGGGCGCGTCATTTCGTGACCCCGCCGACGCTGTCACCGTCACCCCCGGCTCGGGTTTTCCCGTCGTCATCGACGACAAAGCTCCGATTCGCGGTGCCGTCGGGTGCACCGGTTTCGTCACCCGAGTGGTTCGCGGACTCGACCGCTCTCGGCCGACACCCGCGTGGCTCGTGAAACGCCTCGCGTTGATGGGGATTCGGTCGATTTCCCTTCCTGTCGACATTTCGAACTACGTCATGATGGAACTCGGTCAGCCGACACACACCTATGACCTCAACAAGTTGTCCGGAGGCATCACGGTTCGCCGCGCGTCGACGGGCGAAAAACTCACGACCCTCGACGAACAGGTGCGCAGCCTGTCGGAGGAAGACCTTCTCATTACTGACGAATCCGGCCCAATCGGTCTGGCCGGCGTGATGGGCGGTGCGACGACCGAAATCGACGACGCGTCGACCGATGTGTTGATCGAGGCGGCGACCTTCGACCCCATTACAATCGCCCGAACCGCCCGCCGACACAAACTCCCGAGCGAGGCATCTAAGCGTTTCGCGCGCGGGGTGGACCCGCTCGTCTCTCGTGCGGCGGCACAGCGCGTCGTCGACCTGCTCGTCGAGCTGGCCGGCGGAACCGCCGATGCGCTCGGCACAGATCTGGTCGAGTTCGAGCCGCACGCAGCGATTCACCTGCCCGAAAGCTTCACCGCACGACTCATCGGCGTCGACTACACGACCAGTGAAATCGAAACCGTTCTGACGGATATCGGCGCAACGGTTGCCAAGGCGAAAGACGGTTGGACTGTCACGCCGCCGTCGTGGCGACCCGACCTGGTCGATGCTCCCGGTCTCGCCGAAGAGGTCGCCCGAATTCACGGTTACGACCGAATTCCGTCGGCGATACCCGTCGCTCCGCCCGGACGTGGGCTGTCTCGGTCGCAGGCCGCGAGGCGCCGAGTCGCCCAGGTGCTCGCTGGCGCGGGGCTGACCGAAGTTCTGGCGTACCCCTTTGTCACGACGGAACAGAACCGGCTTTTCGGTTCGATTGACGGTTCGCCCGTTCCCGAGATGACCCTCGCCAACGCGCTCGACCCGAACGTCGCGCAACTGCGCCGATCGTTGCTGCCCGGAATTCTCGACGTTGCCAAGCGCAACGTTGCGCGCGGGCTCACCTCGCTCGCGCTGTACGAGGTCGGGGCAGTCTTCCAACCGACCGGTGCGACGGGGTCCGAGTCCATTCCGGTCGGTAACCAGCGTCCGGACGTGGCAACGCTGGATGGTCTGTACGCCAGCGTCCCCGCCCAGCCCTGGCACGTCTCGGCGGTGTTTGTCGGTCCGGTGACCGCGAAGCAGCCGGGGCAGTCGGCAGTCGCATCCGGTCTCGGTGACGCGGTGGACACCGTTCACGCCATCGCCACCGCGGTTGGCGTCGAGGTCGCGGTTCGTCAAGGATTGCACGCCGCGTTCCACCCCGGGCGTTGCGCCGAGGTTTTCGTGGGGGACACGTCGGTCGGTTTCGCGGGGGAGATCCTGCCATCCGTTGCGGCCTCGCTCGACCTGCCTCGGGTGGTCGCCGCTCTTGACATCGACCTTGGTGCACTCATCGCCGCCGCCCCCGACCACGTTGTCGCCACACCGGTGCTCGTGTTCCCGGCCGCGACCCAGGACGTGTCACTCGTTGTCGGCCTCGACGTACCCGCCGCCGATGTCATGACGGCGGTCGTCGAGGGTGCGGGCGAACTGCTCGAGAGCGCTCATCTCGTCGACGACTACCGCGGAGCGGGCCTCGACGAGAACCAGAAGTCGCTGACCTTCGCACTGCGTTTCCGTGCCGCCGATCGGACCCTCACACAGCAGGAGGCGACCGACGCGAAACTGGCCGGTGTCGCCGTCGCCGCCTCGCGGCACAACGCCACCATTCGGGAGTAGACCCGCTCGCCCGGTGCGCACTCACCTCGAGGGAGTGATTACCCAAGGTTGTTGAGCCCCTAACCCTAGGATTGAGCCCATGGCGACGAACGAGGGTTCACTGTGGGGCGGCCGCTTTTCGAGCGGGCCCTCGCCGGAACTTCTTCGGCTGTCACGGTCCACCCACTTCGATTGGCGTCTCGCCTCCTACGACATCGCGGGCTCACGCGCTCATGCGCGGGCGCTGGCGGGGGCCGGACTGTTGTCCGATACTGACCTCAGCGAGATGCTGGCCGGTCTCGACCGTGTCGCGGCCGCGATTGAGTCGGGCGCGCTGGTCGCCCTCGAATCGGACGAAGACGTTCACGGCGCTCTCGAAAACGCCCTCATCGCCGAGGTCGGCGCGGACTTGGGCGGACGGATTCGCGCGGGCCGCAGCCGAAACGACCAGATCGCGACTCTGGTCCGCCTTTATTTGCGGGATGCAGCGCGGGGCATCACCGTCGAGTTGACGCGGCTCATCGATGCTCTCGTTGCGCAGGCGGAAGCCCACCCCGAGGCGATCATGCCGGGCCGCACTCACCTGCAGCACGCCCAGCCGGTCTTGCTCGCCCACACCCTTCTCGCTCACGCCTGGCCGCTCGTTCGTGACATCGAACGACTTCGGGATTGGTCCGCCCGTGCAGCGGTGTCGCCCTATGGTGGCGGAGCCCTCGCGGGTAGTTCGCTCGGTCTTGACGGCGATGCGATTGCCACGGAACTCGGTTTCGCCCACGCGGCGGACAATTCGATCGACGGCACGAGTGCCCGCGACGTCGTCGCCGAGTTCGCCTACATCGGTGCTCAGATTGGCGTCGACGTCTCACGGCTGTCGGAAGACCTCATCCTGTGGGCGACGCGCGAGTTCGGGTTCATCTCCCTTCACGATTCGTATTCGACCGGCTCGAGCATCATGCCGCAGAAGAAAAACCCCGACATCGCCGAGCTCGCGCGCGGCAAAGCGGGACGTCTCATCGGCAACCTGACCGGGCTTCTGACGACGCTCAAGGGTTTGCCTCTGGCCTACAACCGCGACCTTCAAGAGGACAAGGAACCGGTCTTCGACACCGTTGATACGTTGATGATGGTGCTGCCGGCGCTGGCGGGGATGGTCGAGACGGTGACATTCGATGTCGATCGAATGGCCGAACTCGCGCCGCAGGGTTTCTCGCTGGCAACGGACGTTGCCGAGTGGCTTGTCCGACAGAACGTGCCATTCCGGGAAGCGCACGAAATAACCGGAGCGCTCGTTCAATTCTGTGAGACCAATGGGCTCGAGCTCGACCAACCATCCGACGCTGACTTCGTCGCGATTTCACCGCACCTCACGGCCGAGGTTCGCAGCGCCCTGACGTTAGAGGGTTCTGTCGCGTCGCGCACGGGCAGAGGCGGTACCGCTCCGGTTCGCGTTGCCGAACAATTGACCGCACTGACCGTGGCCGTTGCCGCCGCACGAAAGGGAATCTCATGATGGCCGACACGACCGCGCTACAGCGCCAATCCAACGATCCGTCGTTCGCCACACTGTGGGACGAACTCCAGTGGCGCGGGCTGGTTCACGTGTCGACGGACGCCGACGAACTCACGGTGCTGTTCGAGGGCGACCCCATCACCTATTACTGCGGGTTCGACCCGACCGCACCGAGCCTCCACCTCGGAAACCTTGTGCAGCTACTGTTGTTGCGCCGAATCCAGTTGAAGGGACACAACCCGTTGGGGCTGGTCGGCGGTTCGACGGGTCTTGTCGGCGACCCCAAGCCCACCGCGGAACGAACCCTCAACGATCGCGAGACGGTCGCGGAATGGGTCGGTTACCTCGGCGCGCAAATCTCCAAGTTCCTCGACTTTTCGGGCAAAAACCCCGCCCGTCTTGTCAACAACCTCGACTGGACCCAGCCGATGTCGGCCATCGACTTCCTTCGCGAAATCGGCAAGCACTTTCGCGTCGGCACGATGCTCAAGAAGGACGCGGTCAGCGCTCGACTGAATTCCGAGGCGGGTATTTCGTACACCGAGTTCTCGTACCAGGTGCTGCAGGCCCTCGACTTCCTTGAGCTGTATCGCCAGTACGGGTGTGTCCTTCAGACCGGCGGAAGCGACCAGTGGGGAAACCTCACGAGCGGCACCGACCTCATTCACAAGGTCGAGGGCGTCTCGGCGCACGCTATCGGCACGCCCCTCATCACAAACTCGGACGGTACAAAGTTCGGCAAGAGCGAAGGCAACGCCGTCTGGCTCGACCCGAATCTCACCTCGCCGTATGCGATGTACCAGTTCTGGCTCAACACGCTCGATGCGGACGTCGTTGACCGCCTCAAGGTGTTCACGTTCCTGTCTCGCGCTGAGATCGAGGCGCTGGCCGCCCAGGTCGAAGCCGAACCGGCCAAACGAGAAGCCCAGCGCACGCTCGCGTGGCAGGTCACGGCCCTCGTGCACGGCGATGCGGCCGCGGACGCGGTGGTCGCCGCCAGTGCGGCACTCTTCGGCAACGGCGACCTGTTCGCCCTCGATGCGGACACCGTGCGCGGCGCCACGGCGGAACTGCCCCAGGCGACCATCACGGCCGACACTCTTGTCACCGTCGCGCTCGTCGAGACAGGGCTGTGCTCGTCCGCTTCCGACGCCCGACGGGCCATCCAGCAGGGCGGTGTGGCCATCAACAACGAAACCGTCACAGGCGAAATCGATGTCGTCGGCGACCGCACACTCACCGGCGGAATTTCTATCCTGCGTCGCGGCAAGAAAACCCTCGCCGCCCTGATCACGGTGTAACCATATGCGCGCACTGTTGGTCGTCGACGTCCAAAACTGGGGATTCGCGGGGGACTGGCCCGTGCCCGACCACGAGACGCTGCTCGAGCGAATCCGCGAGCGGGTTGAGGCTGCGCGCGCGAGCGGCGAACTGGTTATCTGGGTTCAAAACGACGGTGACGCCGACGAGATGGATGCACCAGGCGAATACTTTTGGGAACTCACCCTTCCGCCCGCCGAGGGAGAGCGCGTGTGGCGAAAGACGACCAAGGACGTCTTCGAATCCAACCCCGACATGGCCGGATGGCTTCGCGAGCAGGGAGTGACGGAACTTGACCTCATCGGCCTTCAGTCCGAGATGTGCGTTCGGTCGTCAACGCTCGGTGCGCGTGACGCTGGTTTCACCGCCAGCCCTGTGCCAGGACTCCACGGAACCTACCCGGAGGGAACCCACGACGAGTCAGGCCCGACCGGAGTCACCGCGGCGGAACTATCCGCACGCGTGGACGCCGAACTCGCCTAACCCGTCTTCAATCCTCGGCGGTATCTCGCTCGAACGACCCCAGCGAAAACGAGCGATGCGAGCGACGCCACCGCCGGAATGAAACCCGTGATGATTGTCCCGATCAGCTCGAATGCGCCGCTGTCATCGTATGCCAGAAGGCTCAGCGAGGTATCCAATTGGATGAATGCCCAAAGCCCCGCGACACATCCCGCGATCGACACGATGAGTTGTGATTGGTACAGGCGCAGGAACCCCAAACCTTTGTGGGCGTTCCGCGCGAGGAAAACCAACCACCCCGCGAAAAAGGCGGGAACGAGGTCGAACAGAGTCAGGATTCCGCCACCAGGTTGAAACAGCGTGACTCGCAAAACACAACTGACAAGTACAACAACGAATCCGAACGCGTACGCGATTTTGACGGATCGGGTGAGTGCGGTGGGAAGCGGCGGCAACGCCACTGGCTTTGCTTCGGCGGCCTCTCCAGTCACACTCAACTCCGTTTGTTGAGTCACGACAGAAGGCTCATCGGATACCTTCGCCGATTCACTAAAATCTGACGCCGTGCTTCGGCTCGCTCCCACGATTGCCATGATTAATCCCACAATGACAACAATGGCGCCCGCCGGCGCGGTGAAGAATGTGAACCAGTGGAGGGTATTGCCGATGTCGCTTCCGACGGCCAGCGCGGCAACGGAAATGATCATGGGAGCGAGCCCAAACAAGCATCCCGAGCCGGCGAGGATTCCCCCGGTCTTTACTGAGTTATTTGCCATGTTGTTACGCTAGCGAATCCATAACTCAACACCAACCTTTCGCGAGGAATTGTTGTGACACGCCCGAGTCGTCCAAAGGTTTGCGACGGTGCGGGAATTCACGTAAGTTATCACTGTTGCCCCAAAGACGGACTCGAATTATTTGGTCCGACTCAAGCGGAAACCACCAGTCTGGTCGCCGACTCTTGCGAGTCAGGGCGGCCCCGACTAAACTCAACATCTCACCGCCGAGATGCGCAGATCGCCTTGATTTGCGTAGACCAGATTCCGGTGCTATGTTAGGCAAGTTGCCCTGATTGCGGCGTGCAAACGCCCGTGCTCACGAGCAAACGGTCCTTGAGAACTCAACAGTGTGCACTAAGTCAATGCCAAATAACCTCGTCGATCACTAGCGTGCTAGTGGTTGGCAAGATTCCTTTGGAACAAAGACGGACAAGTCAGTAGACTGTCTAAATTGTCAGAGAACAACTCTGCGGCTTCGGCCGCAACAGATTTGTCGGACTTCGGTCCGGCAGAACTACCTTTATGGAGAGTTTGATCCTGGCTCAGGACGAACGCTGGCGGCGTGCTTAACACATGCAAGTCGAACGATGAAAGCGGGAGCTTGCTCCTGCTGGATTAGTGGCGAACGGGTGAGTAACACGTGAGCAATCTGCCCTTGACTCTGGGATAACGCCGAGAAATTGGTGCTAATACCGGATATGACCCCTGGCGGCATCGCTGGGGGTGGAAAGTTTTTCGGTCAAGGATGAGCTCGCGGCCTATCAGCTAGTTGGTGAGGTAATGGCTCACCAAGGCGACGACGGGTAGCCGGCCTGAGAGGGTGACCGGCCACACTGGGACTGAGACACGGCCCAGACTCCTACGGGAGGCAGCAGTGGGGAATATTGCACAATGGGCGCAAGCCTGATGCAGCAACGCCGCGTGGGGGATGACGGCCTTCGGGTTGTAAACCTCTTTTAGCAGGGAAGAAGCGAAAGTGACGGTACCTGCAGAAAAAGCGCCGGCTAACTACGTGCCAGCAGCCGCGGTAATACGTAGGGCGCAAGCGTTGTCCGGAATTATTGGGCGTAAAGAGCTCGTAGGCGGTTGGTCGCGTCTGCTGTGAAATCCCGAGGCTCAACCTCGGGCCTGCAGTGGGTACGGGCCAACTAGAGTGCGGTAGGGGAGATCGGAATTCCTGGTGTAGCGGTGGAATGCGCAGATATCAGGAGGAACACCAATGGCGAAGGCAGATCTCTGGGCCGTAACTGACGCTGAGGAGCGAAAGCGTGGGGAGCGAACAGGATTAGATACCCTGGTAGTCCACGCCGTAAACGGTGGGTACTAGATGTGGGGTCCGTTCCACGGATTCCGTGTCGCAGCTAACGCATTAAGTTCCCCGCCTGGGGAGTACGGCCGCAAGGCTAAAACTCAAAGGAATTGACGGGGGCCCGCACAAGCGGCGGAGCATGCGGATTAATTCGATGCAACGCGAAGAACCTTACCAAGGCTTGACATATAGAGGAAACGCGTAGAAATACGCTCCCCGCAAGGTCTCTATACAGGTGGTGCATGGTTGTCGTCAGCTCGTGTCGTGAGATGTTGGGTTAAGTCCCGCAACGAGCGCAACCCTCGTCCTATGTTGCCAGCACGTAATGGTGGGAACTCATGGGAGACTGCCGGGGTCAACTCGGAGGAAGGTGGGGATGACGTCAAATCATCATGCCCCTTATGTCTTGGGCTTCACGCATGCTACAATGGCCGGTACAAAGGGTTGCGATACCGCAAGGTGGAGCTAATCCCAAAAAGCCGGTCTCAGTTCGGATTAGGGTCTGCAACTCGACCCTATGAAGTTGGAGTCGCTAGTAATCGCAGATCAGCAACGCTGCGGTGAATACGTTCCCGGGCCTTGTACACACCGCCCGTCAAGTCATGAAAGTCGGTAACACCCGAAGCCGGTGGCCTAACCTTTTGGAGGGAGCCGTCGAAGGTGGGATCGGTGATTAGGACTAAGTCGTAACAAGGTAGCCGTACCGGAAGGTGCGGCTGGATCACCTCCTTTCTAAGGAGCAACTAGCACTTCGGTGCTCAGAGCCCATCTCGGCCACACGTGTCGAGGGGCAGCTCAGGGTGGAACATTGACTAGGTTCAACGGCGAGTTCGCGCCGCCAGTACTACCTTCGGGTATGGAAAACAGCTCGATCAAACCAGAGAACATGCACACTGTTGGGTCCTGAGGGACCGACAACCGGAATATCCGGGGGCCCGGCCCTTGGATCTGGTGACACCGGCCGAAAGGCACGGGTTAGCAGATACCGACCGTCATTTGAGAACTACACAGTGGACGCGAGCATCTTAGAGCGTGAATTTATTCACGTTCTTGATATATAAGCGAATCCGGGTTTACCCGGATTCCGACATAGATCATTGGTCAATCTCCGCACTTCGGTGCGGCGATCGATTCATACTCATGTAGTCAAGTTTCTAAGAGCAGACGGTGGATGCCTTGGCATCTGGAGCCGAAGAAGGACGTAGCAATCTGCGATAAGCCTCGGGGAGCTGATAAGCGAGCCCTGATCCGAGGATGTCCGAATGGGGAAACCCCGCTGGGCGCTTTTGTGACCCAGTGACTCCCGCCTGAATATATAGGGCGGGTAGAGGGAACGTGGGGAAGTGAAACATCTCAGTACCCACAGGAAGAGAAAACAACCGTGATTCCGTAAGTAGTGGCGAGCGAACGCGGAAGAGGCCAAACCGAACATGTGTGATATCCGGCAGGAGTTGCATGTTCGGGGTTGTGGGACCTCCAGCTTTTCTGCCGAAAAGCGAGGTTTACAGCGCGATATAGACGAATGGTTTTGAAAAGCCAGCCATAGAGGGTGTGAGCCCCGTAGTCGAAATGTCGTATCTGGACCGGAGATCATCCCAAGTAGCACGGGGCCCGAGAAATCCCGTGTGAATCTGGCAGGACCACCTGCTAAGCCTAAATACTCCCAGATGACCGATAGCGG